>NZ_JAAIVC010000031.1 GCF_010975005.1 Caulobacter sp. 17J65-9
CCGGCGAGGGTGCAGACGAGGGCGCCGGCCGTGGCCGCCGACCCGCGTCCGCGCTCGACCCGCCGCGTGGTGGTCATCGACCCCGGCCACGGCGGCAAGGACCCCGGCGCGCACGGCGCGGCCGCCCGCGAAAAGGACGTCACCCTGGCCGCCGCGCGCGAGCTGAAGGCCCGCCTGGAGCGGACCGGCCGCTATCGGGTGGTCATGACCCGCGAAAGCGACGTCTACATCCCGCTGGAGACCCGCGTGGCCCAGGCCCGCCGGGCCGAGGCGGAGCTGTTCATCTCGATCCACGCCGACGCCGGCGACAGCGCCTCGCTGCGCGGGGCCAGCGTCTACACCCTGTCCGAACAGGGCTCCGACCGAGCCGCCCGGCACGTCCTGAACGGCGAGAACTGGGTGCGCGACGTCAACCTGCCGGGCCGCGACGCCTCGGTGAACCGCATCCTGCTGGACCTGACCCAGCGGGCCACCCGCAACCGCTCGGCCGCCTTCGCCCGGGTGCTGCTGGAGCGAATCGGCGACCGCACGGCGCTGCTGCAGCGCAGCCACCGCGACGCCGGTTTCGTGGTCCTGCTGGCCCCCGACGTGCCGGCCGTGCTGCTGGAAATGGGCTTCCTGACCAATCCGGACGACGAGCGCGCCCTGAACGATCCGAAGCGCCGCGCCCGCCTGATGGACGGCGTGGGCGACGCGATCGACGCCTATTTCGAGCACGAATCCCGCTACGCGTCGGTTTCCAGCGGCCAGTGAAGGCCGCTGACGGCCGGCGACAGGGGCGCGGCGTCGCGCCCCAAGGACGCGGGCCTCTTTGCCTCTTACGCTGGACCCGGTAAGACCCTTAGGGGGCGTCCTCTCGGAGGTTGTGGGTGAAGTCTGCCGAACGTTGGTTCGCCATGGCGGGCGTCGCGGTGATGAGCGTGGTGGCCGTGGCCGGCCTGGCGCTGGCCATCTACGCCGCCTGGCTGTTCCACGACATGCCCGATGCGGGCGAGCTGGCCGAATACCGGCCGGCGACGGCGACGCGCGTCTACGCCTGGGACGGCACGCTGATCGGCGAATTCTCGCGCGAGCGGCGAATCTTCGTCCCGTATGACGAGATCCCCCCGGTCGTGGTGCAGGCCTTCCTGGCCGCCGAGGACCGCAACTTCTTCCAGCACGGCGGCATCGACGTCGGCGGCATGGGCCGCGCGGTGGCCAAGGCGCCGCTGAACGTGGTGCGCGGCCGCAGGCTCGAAGGCGGCTCGACCATCACCCAGCAGGTCGCCAAGAACGTCCTGCTGTCCAACGAGCCGACCCTGAGCCGCAAGCTCAAGGAAGCGATTCTGGCGCGGCGCCTGGAGGCGACGCTCGAGAAGAAGCAGATCCTCGAGCTGTATCTGAACGAGATCTTCCTCGGCTACCGGTCGTACGGCGTGGCCTCGGCCGCCTACAACTACTTCGGCAAGCCGCTGAACAAGCTGACCGTCGCCGAAGCCGCCTACCTGGCCGCCTTGCCGAAGGGGCCGAACAACTACCATCCCATCAAGCACAAGGCGCAGGCCAAGGCCCGCCGCGACTGGATCATCGGCGAGATGGCCCAGATGGGCTGGATCACCCGCGAGCAGGCCAAGGAGGCGCTCGCGCAGGACCTGGTGGTCGAAAGCGCCCCGTCGCGCGCCAAGTACAAGGACGCCGACTTCTTCGTGGAGGAGGTCCGCCGCCGCGCGCTGGGCCTGCTGGGCGAGGAGGTCAACAAGGGCGGCTACTACATGCGCACCACCCTGGATCCGCGGCTGCAGACCGCGGCTCGGGTGGCGCTGATGGACGGTCTGGAGAATTACGACCGCCGTCACGGCTGGCGCGGGGCCTGGGGCAATGTCGAGATCGCCCCGGGCTGGGAGAAGCAGGCCCTGGCCAAGAAGCCGCCGGCCGAACGATCCGACTGGCGCGCGGCCATCGTCGAATCCGCCGGCGCCGACGTGCGCGTCCGCCTGCCCGACGGGGCGAGCGGCCACCTGGCGCCCGAGGACGTGGCCTGGGCGCGGGCCGGCGCGGGCCTGAAGCATGGCGACCTGATCTTCGTCCAGCCGTCGGGCGGCGGCGCGTACCGCCTGCGCCAGGTGCCGGCCGTCAACGGCGCCCTGGTGGCGATGGAGCCGTATTCCGGCCGGGTGGTGGCGATGGTGGGGGGCTACAGCTACTCGCTGTCGAACTTCAACCGCGCGACCCAGGCCATGCGTCAGCCCGGTTCGGCCTTCAAGCCGTTCGTCTACGCCACGGCGCTGGAAAACGACTTCACGCCGGCCAGCATCGTGCTGGACGCGCCGATCTCGTTCACCGACCGCGCCGGCAACGTCTGGTCGCCGGAGAACTACCACAAGAAGTTCTACGGCCCGCAGACCCTGCGCAAAGGCCTGGAGCTGTCGCGCAATGTCATGACCGTGCGCCTGGCCCAGCAGGTCGGCATGAAGAAGATCCGCGAGAACGCCATCCGCTACGGCGTGGTCAAGGACATGGCGCCGGTGCTGTCCATGGCGTTGGGCGCGGGCGAGACAACGCCCTACGACCTGACCGCGGCCTACGCGATGTTCACCAACGGCGGTCGCAAGATCCAGCCGCACATGATCGAGCTGGTCGCCGACCGCGACGGCGAGATCGTCCACAAGGCCGACGGCCGCCGCTGCCCCGGCTGCGCCCGCGGCTTCTCCGGCGACGAGAGCCCGCGCATCGTCCCCGGCGGCGAGCAGGTGATGGACCCCATCACCGCCTACCAGATCACCTCGTATCTCGAGGGCGTGGTCCAGCGCGGCACCGCCGTGCAGGCGCGCGTGCTGGGCCGTCCGGTGGCCGGCAAGACCGGCACCACCAACGAGTACCGCTCGGCCTGGTTCGTCGGCTACACGCCCGACCTGGTCGTGGGCGTGTTCATCGGCTTCGACGACAACCGCTCGCTGGGCGAGGGCGAAGCCGGGGCGGTGACCGCCGTGCCGGTGTTCGTGAACTTCATGACCGACGCCATGAAGGGCAAGCCGATCCAGGAATTCCCGAAGCCGAAGGACGCCAAGTTCGTGATGGTCCGCGGCATCGAGGAGGCGTTCCGCCCCGGAACCGAGCCCAAGCCGCGGGTGTTCGAGCCCGACGCCGGCGTGGCCGCCGGCCCGCAGGCCTATGACGACGTGTGGCGCGACGGCCAGGTCTCCGGCGCCGGCAGCGCCGGCGAGGCGGCCCAGCCCAAGCCGGCGCCGAAGAAGGTGCCCGAAGACCTCAACGGTCTGTACTGACGCGGTTGTGGCGCGGGGCGTCCCGCGCTATCTCCCGCGACCCTGCGTCGGGCCTGTGGCCCGACGCTACTCTGAGCGATAGCGACGGCGCGCCAGGTGGCCCGCCTGTCAGGAGCGAAGCTGATGCGCGCGGATGTCGAGGCCATGGCGGCCGACATCGAGCAGTCCGTAGGACTGCTCAGGAGGCGACTTTGACTGGGATGTCGCCCTTAGACGTCTCGACGAACTGAACGCCCGGGTCGAAGACCCGACCCTGTGGGACAAGCCTGAGGAAGCCCAGGCCGTCATGCGCGACCGCACCCGCCTCGGCGGCCAGGTCGAGACGGTCCGCGCGCTCGAGCGCGAGCTGGCTGACGCCATCGGTTATGCCGAAATGGCCGACGAGGAGGGCGACGAGGCCACCCTCGAGGAGGCGCGCGCCCAATTGCGTTCGATCAAGGAGCGCTCCGGCCGGGCCGAACTGGAAGCCCTGCTGGGCGGCGAGGCCGACGGCAACGACGCCTATCTGGAAGTGAACTCCGGGGCCGGCGGCACCGAGTCCTGCGACTGGGCCTCGATCCTGCTGCGCATGTACACCCGCTGGGCCGGCGCCCACGGCTACGAGGTCGACTTCATCGAAGAGACCGGCGGCGAAACCGCGGGCATCAAATCGGCCACCATCCAGATCAAGGGCCCCAACGCCTACGGCTGGCTGAAGACCGAGTCCGGCGTGCACCGCCTGGTGCGCATCTCGCCGTACGATTCCAGCGCGCGTCGCCACACCAGCTTCGCCTCGGTCTACGTCTCGCCCGTGGTGGACGACACCATCGAGATCGAGATCAACCCGGCCGACGTGCGCACCGACACCTACCGGGCCTCCGGGGCCGGCGGCCAGCACGTCAACAAGACCGACTCGGCCGTGCGTCTGACCCACATCCCGACCAACACGGTCGCGGCGTGCCAGACCGAGCGCTCGCAGCACCAGAACCGCGACAAGGCGTGGAAGATGCTGCGCGCCAAGCTCTACGAACTGGAGCTGCAGAAGCGCGAGGCGGCCGCGGCCGCCCTGGAGGAGCTGAAGACCGATATCGGCTGGGGTCACCAGATCCGCTCGTACGTGCTGCAGCCGTACCAGATGGTGAAGGACCTGCGCACCGACGTGGAGACCTCCGACACGCAAGGCGTGCTGGACGGCGACCTCGACCCGTTCATGGCCGCCTCCCTGGCCCAGCGCGTCGGCGCCACCCGCGACGCGGCCTGACCGCGGTCACAGCCTGACTGAACGAGCCCCGCCGGAGCGATCCGGCGGGGCTTTGTCTAGGGGCGGCGACGTCGGATAGTCGCGCGCGAGGCGGAGGGACCGATGAGCTCTGCAGCTGAAGAGCGGCGCAAGCCGACGATCGTCCAGGCCGGCGAAGGCCGGACCTACCACATGGGACCGCTGCAGGCGGTGTTCAAAGCGGACGGCGGCGAGACCGGCGAGCGGATGTCCGTCTCGGAATGGTGGCTGGAGCCGAAGACGGCCGGACCGGGCGTGCATGCGCACGACGACGAGCACATGTTTTATGTGCTGGAGGGCGTGCTCTCGCTGTGCCTCGACGGGGATTGGATCGATCTGGCGCGAGGGGCGTACGTGATCATCCCCGGCGGGACCCCTCACGATTTCCAGAACCGCGGCGACGTGCGCGCCGGCTTCATGGCGGTGAACGTTCCCGGCGGGTTCGAAGGCGCGATGGCCGGAATCGAGGCCGACCTCCGGGCGAGGGACCTGAAACTCTGAGCTCCGCGTTTGCTTCTGGGGAAGGCGGCTTGGCGGATGCGTGCGTGGCGAGCTAAGGCTCGGCGACTGTCAAACACGTCTCCGAAATGACCTCCCTCACGTTGCGCCCGATCGATCTCCCGCGAGATGGTGATCTCGTCATCCGCTTCGTGCGCGAGGTGTTCGCCCTGTCGTTTGACGACGACCGGTTCACGCGCGAGTTCGGCGCGGACGGCGCCGGGTATCTCTCCTGGCTGGAAGGCCGGCTCGCCGGAGATCCGGCCGAGGCGAGCTTCGCCCTCGACGGCGGCGAGGCCGTCGGCCTGGTGCTGACCGGCCGGTTCCACGCGGATCCGGCGCTCGGCTACGTCTACACCTACTATCTGGCGCCCGAGGCGCGCGGGCGGGGCTTCGGCGAGGCTCTCGACGAGCATGCGATGGCGGCGCTGCGCGCGCGCGGCTACGCCCGTGCGCGTCTCAGCGTCGCCGAGAAGAACCTGCCGGCCATGCGGTTCTACGCCAGGCGCGGCTGGGCGCCCGTGGGTCCGCGCCCGGACCAGCCGGGCGTGATCTACATGGAGAAGCCGACCGGGGCCGGCTTGTAGTCCTCACCCGGGCGGCGGCGTCAGGTTGCCTGAGACCAGCGTGTACCACCACGCCATGGCGACCAGCGAATACACCGTGGCGCCGCCGCGGAAGCGCGCGGCGATCACGCACAGGAGCGGCGCGGCGACGACCTGGGCGGCCACCCAGATCAGTGCGTTCGTCCGCCCCGCCACGGCGAACGCCAGGACCGACGGGAGCGCCAGTACGCCGGCCTGGAACGCGATCTGGACGAACAGCTGAACCCGGATCGGCCAGGGGCCGAGCACGCTGGGCGCGATCAGGCTGCGCAGGGCGCCTTGTTCGAACGCCGCGCACACCTCGGGCCAGCGCAGCATGACCAGGCCCCAGCCGAAGCCGAGAGCGATGGCGCCGACGCGATCGTCCGTGTGCAAGGCCTGGAACACCACGGCCACGACGAGGGCCGCGAGGACGGCGAGCTGCTTGCCCCACAGCTGACGGAAGATCACCCCGGTCAGGCCGAAGCGCGCGCTGAGCGCGGCCCCGATCTTCGCCGCCGACCAGCCGGCGCGCACGCGCGGGACAAGCGGCTTGAGGCGCGGACCCGACAGGACAAGCGCCACGCCCAGGCCTGCGCCCGCGAACGCCACGCGCCTCAAAACGAACGCCGCGCCGCCGGGCGTGCTGAACAGATCGCCCAGGATCCGGGTGGCGATCGCCGTATGCGCCTTCAGGCCGCCCAGGATGCCCATGTTCAGGTCGCGGGCGGTGTAGCCGTCGATCAGGAGCGGCCCCACGAAGTGCGCGCCGCTCAGGTCGATGTCTCGCGACATCGCGGTGGCCAGGACCGTGACCCAGGCGACGAAGGTCGCCCCCATGAACAGTCCCGGCCGGGTCGCCAGCCGTATGGAGAGCAGCGCGTAGAACGTGGCCGAGATCCCCGCGCCCGCCACGCCTAATCCAAAGGCCCAGGAGGTGAAGACCCAGAGCGCGCCGAGCGTGTCGCCGCTCGCGCTCAGGACCGCCCAGGCGCGCGCCAGCGCCCCCGCCCAGATGGCGGTGAGAAGGAAGATCCCGACCCCGAAGGCCGCGATCCAGGCGCCCAGCGCCACGCGCCACGCCGGCGCATTGGCCACGCCGTAAACCGCGCGCCAGGCGGCCATCGGCGCGACCACGGTCATGGCGAGCACCCCGAGCGCGCCGCTGAAGGCGGTGAATTCGGCCCCGGTGATGAAGCCGATGACCGCCGGGGTGTAGGCCAGGGGGCTCTGGTGGAAGGTCAGGGTGGCGTAGCCGGCGCCCGGATCGGGCAGAATCAGAAAGCCGGCGCTCAGCGCGAGCATGATCGTGGCGAGCAGCGCGCGGGGACGCCGCGCCGCCTCAAGCCAGATCAGCCGGGAAAAGGTGAAGGCGCCCATCCCGGTCAATGGTCCGCGATCGCCGCGGACAGCTCGTCCAGGGAAAACTCCGCCGCGGGCTTGAGGCTCAGCGGCTGACCACGGCGCAACAGCAGGATGGCGTCGGCCGCCGCCAGCGCCATCTCCAGGTCGTGGGTGGCGACCACCAGGGCGGCCGACTGGCCTCGCGTTTTGAACGCGGCCCAGAACCGGCGGCTCGCGGCGTAGTCCACTTCCGAGGTGGGTTCGTCCAGCACGATCAGCTCGGGGGCGCCCAGCAGCGCCTGCGCCGTCATGGCCTTGCGCTTTCCGCCGCCGGAAAGGTTGGCGAGGCGCTCGTCCAGCTGGCCGGAGAGACCCAGTTCCTCCGCCACCGCGGCGACCTTCGCCCCTCGGTCGGACAGGCCGCGCAGGTCGCAGCACAGGCTGAGGAATTCGCGCAGCGTGATGGCCAGGTCGAGGTTGCGCTCCTGCGGCCCGTAGCCGACACGACCCTTCTGGCGCGCAGCCCGCGCGGTCGAGACGCCGTTCCATCCGGCCTTGCCGGTGTTGGGGGCCTTGGCCCCGGCCACGACCCGCAACAGGGTGGATTTGCCCGTCCCGTTGCCGCCGATCACGGCCAGCAGGCCCTTGGGCCAGCTGAAACTCACATCATCAAGAATTTGCAGCCGGCCTTCGCGGCGGCCGAGGTGCTCAATGGTCAACATGGTCTGCGCCGTTTGGGTCGGCCGCAGCTATGACCAGTATTCGACCGCCGGGATAGTTAAGCTTCGGCAATCCGCGCGCGTCGGAGCGGCGGCTCACATGAGCGTCACGTTGCCTGTGTTCGGCTCCAGCATGAAAAGCCGCCCCGTGCGGTCGGCGAACAGGACGGCGCCGGTCGTGCCGCGCGCGATGCAGGTCAGGTCCAGGTCGGTGGCGTGCTCGACGACGAACTCGCCGCCGCCGCTGGATCGCGCGACCAGGGTGCGGTCCACGCCCTCCGACGACGGGACGGACCTCACGAACGGGCGCTCGAAGTCGCAGGCCTGGAACTGCCTCGGGCTCGGCGGGGGCGCCTCGGGGGCGTCCGCGAAGGCCCGCGCCGCCTTGCGCTCGGCCACGAGGCTCCAGTCTTCCACGGGCATCGGCGCCCCGGCGGCGTCGCGGATCTGGAGTTGGTGGGCGAGCGGCGTGAGCGCCCAGCGGCGCGCGTGCGCCGGGGCGGGAAGGTAGGAGCAGACGCGGGCCACCAGCTCGCGCGCGTTGGCGAGGGTCCACAGCTCCAGCACGCCGGCGCGTTCGGGGCTGACGTCCAGGGTCAGCCAGCGGGGAGTCCCGGGCGCATGGACGAAGGCGAGGGCGCGCAGCCTTTCGGTCAGGGCGCAGGACCAGGCGAACTCGATCTCGGGTGCGGGCGCGCACAGCTTGGGCAGGTCGAGCGCGCCGATCTCGCCGCCGATCTGGACCATCCACTGCGTTTCGGAGGTCACGTCGTGGGCGGCGGCCAGCTTCACCCGACCGATCGGGTGCAGGGTGCGCGTATGCGTCGCCAGGCGGGTCAGCAGGGACGCGCCGTCGGGCTGGCGCTGGGCGACGATCACGTGCGGGCCAGAGCCGACCGGCACGAGCGCGGTCACGTCGCTGAGGTTCGTCTGCCAGAGCAGGCCGCCATGCCGGTCCAGCAGTTGCAGCAACCGGCTTTCGCGCCAGACGAGGACGTCCCCCGTTCCCAGCAGACAGCCGCGCCGGATCGCCGGCTTGACCGACGATGCGGGCGGGATCCGGTAGATGCGCACGGGCGGAGCGGGGCGGCGCTGCAGCTTGGTGATCTTGCCGAGATCGTAGGCCAGGACCGGCGCCTCGGCCCGCTCGAGCAGCGCCCTCACGGCGTCCAACTCCTTTTGGCCCAGACGCTCGGAGCCGGCCGAGATCAGCGACCGCGCGAAAGCCTCGAACAGCGGAGCGGCCGCCTCGCGCCAGAACGGTTCCTGTTCCGGGCGCAGCGGCTGGGCCAGCCGCCCGAAGGCGTGCAGCGTCTCGATCAGCGTGCGCCCGGCGTCTTCGACCTCGCCGCGCATGGCCGCCTGCAGCCGCTCCAGGGCCTGGGCGAACACGCCGAAGCCTCGGAAATGCGCGTCCTCGGGGAAGTCCTGCAGGTCGGCGCCTCCGTCCCAGGGCGCCCCCAGCACGGCGCGCACCGTCAGCTCGGCGTCGGCGCTCCCGCCCGCCTGTTCGAGACCGGCGACCAGCCAACCGCGCCGGCGCTCGAACAAGGCGTCGTCGGCGTCCTTGGAGGCGGCCAGCAGGTCGGTGACCTGCAAGGCGCGCAGGTGCTGGCCGGTGGCGGCCAGCATGTCGGTCCAGGCGTCGAGGACCGCGCGGTGGAAGCCTGCGTCCTTGCCGCGGCTGTCCTCCGCCAGCTCGTCGAAACAGGCCGTGCGCCTGGCCAGGGCCAGGGCGGCGTCCCGCTCGCCGCCCATGTAGAGCAGGCGGATGGTCAGGGCCGGGGTCTGGTTGCTGTCCGCGGAAAGCTTGGCGGCCTCCAGGAAGGCGCCGCCGCGTTCGAGCGTCTTCACCGCCTCGAGGTGGTCGCCCAGCAGCTTTGAGCGGATGTAGGCGGCGCGCCGGTGATCGCCTTTGTCCTCGAGCTGCTTGGCCAGTTGGGTGTATCGGGCCCACATATCGCCGAAGAGCCGGCCGCCGAGGATCGGGGCGACGCCCGACGAACGCTCAATGGCGAAGTCGAGGGTCGCGCGCATGCCCGGCAACCCGGTCGGAAACAGCTTGCGCGCGGCGTCGCCGCCTTTCGAGGCCAGGCTCATCGCGAGCCTGAGCGCCCCGTCGATGTCGTTCGACGCGATCATCTTCTCGACCAGGTTCATCCGCTGCCCCAGGCGGGCGCGCAGCTGGTTTCCGAACGGGCTGTGCCACTGCAGCCAGCCCGCCAGGTTCTGCAGCACGCCGGGCTCGCCATCCTTCGCGGCGCCGGAACGGCCGCGTGAGCCCGGTCCTGAGCCGCCCGCGCCGGGCTGGAGCAGCTGGCTCAGGATCGAGCTGAGCCTGGTGCGGTCTTCCAAAGCCTTGAGACGCGCGTCGGCGGACTTGATCAGGTCCTCGCCGGTGCGGCTGGCGGGAACCTTGGCGCGGGAGATGCGGGCGAGATCGGTGGCGGCGCCGCTCGTGCGAGCGGCCGCGGAGCGGGTCTGGCGATGGACGTGCAGCCGCGGCGGATCCCACAGGCCGGCCAGCGAAACCAGGCTCAGAGCGTCGAGGCTGAGCCCGTAGCGACGACCGCCCCAGAGCAGCTCCAGGCGTCGCGCCGGCCCGGAAGGGGCAGGGGCCGTGGCGGGCGAGCTGTCCCGCTCGGCGAAGCTCGTCAGGAGACCGCCCGGCTTGAGCCGCAGCGGCAAGGCGCTGGCCGGAACGCGTCCCTCGATCGCCACGGGTTTGGCGAAGAGGGCCACGACCACCTCAGGCGCTTCAGCCGATTGATCGAGACGGCCGCGCCAGATCCGCCGCAGGTGATCGCGCAGGCTTCGCAGGTCGGGCTCACGCCCGTCGGGTCCGAGCACGAAGGCGGCGCCGTCGCAGGGCGCGCCGTGCGGCAGGGTGGGCGTCGCCGGGAACGGCACCTTCGCCGCCCGCTCGGCCCGCCTGACCACGTGACTGTGTCTAGCCATCGAGAACCCCCGTCTCGACCTGGGCGGCGTCGGCGGACAGGGTCGCGAGGTCGAACGCCGTCAGCTTCGGTTTCGAGGACGACTTGTCCCGACGCAGGTGAAGGATTTCGTCCGGTCGGCCTGACAGGTCCGTCGTGACGGCCCAGAAGCCTCCGTCGTCGGCGATGTCGATCCGCGCGACGCCGAGCGCGCGATCGCCGAGGTTCATCGGCTCTCGACCGCCGCTCTCCTGGCCGCCGCGATACGTCAAGGTCCTGAGGTCGCCGCGGCCGCCCCGCCGTGCGTCGGACCAGATGCGCGCGACGACAGCCTCGTCCACGATCCGGGCCGAAATCACCGTCTCGTACGGCTTCAACTCCAGCTTCAGACATGACGACGGGACGACCGAGCCGTCCGCAGGAGCCGGGCGCGCGACGGTCCAGGTGTTGGGGGCCAGCGCGAAGGCGAGGCTGCGGTCCGTCCGTGACAAGGCCATGCCGTAGAGCTTTCCCCCTGGGTCCTGATCGCCGGTCAGGAAGGCGTCGACCTGGCCGCCGACGGTCTTGTGGACGTCCACGCCGCGCGGGGACCGGAACAGGGCATGGCTGCCGGTGGACCAGAGGATGGCCTCGCGCTTGTGGACCGCGTTCATCCGCATGGTCCGGTCGGTCCCGATGGTCAGGTCGAAGGGGCTCCCGTGCGTGGAATAGAACCGCAGGGCCGGACCCGGCTCTCCCAGAGTCGGGACGGCGTAGGCGTGCTGGCGAGCGAACATCCGCGCCGGGACGTCCGCCTCGGCCTCGACGGCGAGGGCGGGCGTCCCGTGCAGGCGGACCTGCGACAGCTGCACCGTTTCCCGTCCGTGCCTGCTCCGGTGGAGCAGCATCGTCAGGTGGCCATGCCGCTGGCGGACCCCCGCGAGCAGGGCGTCGGCGGGCAGGGGGATGAAGACCTTGCTCCAGACGGCGAACTGATTGTCGAACTCCAGGACCAGCAGCCCCCGGGCCATGCGAACGACGAGGGACTTTCCGCTCGTCATGGCGAAGTACTGCGGGGCCCATCCCGACGGCTCGCGCCGGATCGGCGCGGGCAGGGACGGGCCGGTCGTGGGCGGCGGAGCCAGTGGACGCAGCGGCGTGCGCAGCGCCGAGACGCACACGCCGTCCGGCGGGAAGGTCGCCTTGGCGCGGGACACTTCGCGGCCGCCCTCGCGCACCCGCAGCTCCACCGTCCGGGGCTCTCCACGCCGAGGGGCGTCGACGGCGAAGACCAGGCCGTTCTCCGCGCCCTGCAGGGCGCCGCCGCGCGAGCGCGCGCCGATCATCCAGTCGACCGGGCGAAGCCCGCCGGTCGCGAGCTCGCCCGCGTGCAGATCCGCCCACGCCGCAGCCGCGTCCTCGGCGTCCTCGGCTGTCATCTCGCGGAAGCTCGCGGCCCGCAGTAGGCGCTTGACCGTGTTCGGCGACACCGCTTCGAACCAGACTGCGCCTTCCGCCCGCGGCAGGAAGCACCAGTGAAGCTCGGCCCTCCGCTGCGCGGCGGTGCGGGCCAGGAACAGCAGGGCGGCGAGCGCCACAATGCGGCCGTGGCCGATGGCGCCGGGCCCGACCGAGATCATGGCGCGATAGACGGCCCGCGCGCCGGGGTCGGCGTATTCCTTCTCGTGGAAGACGGTCTCGCCTTCGGCCAGCCGGCGCAGGAACTCCAGCGGCGCCTCGGTGCGCAGCAAAAGCTCGCTCTGGACGACGTGGTCGATGTCGCCGCGCAGGGTCAGGCCGCCGAGCCCTTCGAACTCGCCGCGGATCGCCGACTGGCGCGGGTCGACGGGGCGCGCCAGGCGCTCGAACTGTTCGAGCTGGCCGTACAGCACTTCGAGCAGCGGCTCGGACAGCCGCTCCAGCACCGGGACGAAGGCGGCGTAGGCGGCCGGCAGCCGCGGCGTGGCGCGCGCCGGCGCGGTCATGGTCGATCCTCCCCGCGAGGGGCGGCGTGCTCGACCAGATAGACGTCGGCCTCGCCGGTGATGTCGGCGCTCCCGAAGCGCGGCAGGCAGACCGTCGGGGCGCGCAGCCCCTCGCGCTCGCCCAGGCCGGCCCAAAGGTCGGCTCGAGCGTGGTCCGGCGCGTCCAGCACGGCGCCGACCGGCAGCCACCAGCCGGGCGCGGCCTCGTACAGCGGCGTGGCGTCGCCCATCCGGGGCAGCAGTCGATCCTGCTCTCCGGGCAGGGACGCGGCGAACACCACGGCCCAGTCGGCGCTCTTCGCCACCGGCAGCACGGCGGCCAGACGCGGCCGGGCGGCCAGGGTCTCGACCAGTCGCCCGGCGGCTTCGGCTCCGACCGCGATCATGGCGCCGACCTCCTGGACGGGGTCGGTCCGACGCCAGCGCATCAGGCGGTCTCCAGGACCGCGGGGTCTGACGCAGGGGCTGCGGGCTCCTGCACGGCCTTGCCGGTCGAATGGCCCTCCAGCAGGGTCTCGACGCTGGCCCGCACGGCGCGCAGGTGCTGGGGCAGGGTCTTGCTGTCGAAGGCGGCGTCGATGCGGGTCAGAAGCGTCTCGAGGCGAACCAGCCAGATCTCGTAGAGCGGGTCCGTGGCCAGCGCCGGCCGGGACTCGAGCAGGGTGGCGGCCTGCTCCGCCAGGTGCGCCGCGTGCGCGGTCGGGCCGTAGGTGGCGCGGGCGACGCTCTCGGTCAGCACGGGATTGCAGCTCTGCTTCAGCTCGGCCTGCAGCAGCTCCTTGAGGTGCTGCTGGTGGTCGCGCGACTGGACCAGATAGCTGATCGGCCACAGGTCTTCCGGCCCGGCGGCCGAGGCGCCACGCAGCAGGGCGGCGGCGGCGATCAGCTTCTGCGCCTTGACCACCTTGCGGTCCGACAGGGTCGCCCCGGCCAGCCGCGCCTTGCGCACCACGTGGGCGTAGGTCTCGTAGACCGGCTCCAGATCGACGCGCAGCGCCGCGGCCTGCAGCTCCGCGATCATGGCCATGCTGAGCGCCCCGGCCGGCTCGCCGCCGCGGGCTTCGCGCCAGCCGGCGCGCAGCAGGTCCGGCAGCTGATCCTCGCCCACGGGGTCGACGAAGGTGGTCAGCAGGAAGCGGTCGGCGAAGGCGGCCAGCGCCTGGTCCTCGGGCAGGGCGTTCGACGCCGCCACGCAGGAGATCAGCGGCGCGGTCATGCTGAACTGACCGCGGCGATAGGTGCGCTCGTTGAGGATCTTCAGCAGGGTGTTCAGGATCGCCGTGGACCCCAGGAAGATCTCGTCCAGGAAGGCGATGTCGGCTTCCGGCAGCATGCCGGCGGTGACCGGCTGAATCTTGCCGTCCTTCAGCGCGTTCAGGTCCAGGCCGCCGAACAGCTCCGAGGGCTCGGTGAAGCGGCCGATCAGGTATTCGAACGAGTGGGCCTCGACGCTGGCGGCGATCGCCTGGACCACCGCGGACTTGCCGGTGCCGGGCGGGCCGATCAGCAGCACGTGCTCGCGGCAGATCAGCCCGAGCACGATCAGCTCCAGCACGCCGCGGCGCGCCACGAAGCGTGCGCTCAGAGCGTCGAGGTGCGCGTTGATCCTGTCCACGGCGGGCTTCACGCCCGCCCCGTTCCGCGTCTGCATTCGGTCCCCCGTCCGACTGCCACGCGTACGCGGATAATCGGTCTTACTGGTTGAACCGATTTCTGATGCGCGTCGGGGCTGCTTTCAAGGGCGTGGGCCCGCCATCAGGACGCCGCAGCCTCGAAAACCGCCAGCTGGGCGTCGAAGGCCCGCTTGAATGCGGGCCGGGCTTCGCCGCGGGCGACGTAGGCCAGGACGTTCGGATGCGCGTCCAGCAGGCCCGAGCCGTTCAGCCGGCGCAGGACCGTCACCATCAGCAGGTCGCCGGCGCTGAACGCGCCGTCCAACCAGTCGCGGCCGGCGAGGTGGTCGGAGAGCTCGCCCAGCCGGCCGTGGACCCGGCCCTCGAGCATCGGCAGGCGCTCCGCGTGCCAGGGTTTGTCGGCTTCGAACAGGATCGCCATGCTGCGCTCGACGATCGGCGGTTCGATCGTGCTCTTGGCCGCGAACATCCAGGCGACGGCGCGCGCCCGGGCGTCGGCGTCGGCCGGCAGCAGGCCCGGGTGACGCTCGGCGATATGCAGCACGATGGCCCCGGACTCGAACAGGGTCAGGCCGCCGTCCTCGTAGGTCGGGATCTGCCCGAACGGGTTCAGCGCCCGGTGTGCGGGCTGCTTGATCTCAGGGAAGGTCAGGAGACGGACGTCGTAGGGCTGACCGGCTTCCTCGAGCGCCCAGCGCACCGGCATGTCGCGCGCCAGCCCCCGTCCACGATCGGGCGACCGCTCGAAGGCGGTGATGGTCGGGTTCATGGACGAGCTCCTGCCTCTTCGTTTGCTGTCCCGAGGACGGACGGGCCGTGGGGCTTGCGACAGGCCGTCTGACTTTAGTCGCGGGCCGGCGCGAAGGCCCCGTCAGAACGAGAAAGCCCCGCCGGATCGCTCCGGCGGGGCTTTGTCTTCGCGTGTCGGTCGCGGCCTTAGGCCGAGGCCGGCTTCAGCTC
Source organism: Caulobacter sp. 17J65-9 (assembly GCF_010975005.1). GTDB lineage: Bacteria > Pseudomonadota > Alphaproteobacteria > Caulobacterales > Caulobacteraceae > 17J80-11. The sequence continues at coordinate 15,161 of NZ_JAAIVC010000031.1, forward strand.
GATCAGCTGGCCCGCGTCCACCGGGGCCGGCGCGGGCACCGGCTGGGCGTAGGACGGGGCGCTGAAGCCCATCGACGGGGCGGCTTGCGGGTGGTGCGAGACCGGGGTCGGTTCGCCCTTGCGCACCTGCAGGCAGCGGCCCTGGAAGTAGGCGCCGACGTCGATCGACAGCTGCTCGTGGCTGATGTCGCCGTCGACGTAAGCCGTGCCGAGCAGCTTGACCTGCTTGCCGACCACCGCGCCGACGATGCGGCCACGGACTTCGACGATGTCGGCCTGGACGCCGCCTTCGACGTTGCCGGTCTCGCCGACGGTCAGTCGGCCGACCTTCACGTCGCCGCGGACGGTGCCGTCGATGTGCAGATCGCCGGCGCCCGAGACGTTGCCTTCGAACACGAGATCCGAGGCGAGGACGGAGGCCATCTTGGCGGCCGTCGGCGTGGGAGCCTTGCGCGGGGCTTGAGCGTTGAGGTCCGGCAGCGGCGGGACCGGAACGGGAGCGCTTTCCTGGCGAACGGGCTTGCTAGTCTTGCTGAACATAGTCTCCGGCCTTCACGAAGCGAGCGGGGTTTTGAGGACGACCGTTCACCCAGATTTCGTAGTGCAGGTGAACGCCGGTGGAGCGGCCGGTGGAGCCCATCGCGGCGATGCGCTGGCCCACAGCCACACGCTCGCCCGGGCGGACCGAAAAGGCCTGCAGGTGGGCGTAGCGGGTCTTGAACCCACCCCCGTGGTCGATCTCGACGGTGTTCCCGTAGCCCGAGCGCACGCCCGTGAAGGACACGACGCCCGGCGCCGTGGCCCGGATGGGGGTCAGGAACGGTCCGGCGAAATCCAGGCCCGAGTGCAGGGCCGGGTGGTGGTTGAACGGATCGAAGCGCAGACCGAAGCCGCTGGTCTGGCGCACGTCATAGGCGGGGCGCGCCAGCGGCAGCTTTTCGGCCGCGGTCGCCAGCGAACGCATTTCGGACAGGTTGTCGGCCGCGTTCTGGATGCGCGCGGCGAAGCCCTCGTCCACGTCCAGGATGGAGGCCAGCGCCTTGGGATCGCGCGCGTCGACCAGCGGGCCGCCCAGGCCCGTGGCCCCGCGGCCGGCGTAGGAGCCGGGGTTCAGGCCGGCCAGGCGGAAGGCCAGGCGCAGGCGTTCGGCCCGCGAGGTGGCGAAGTTCTCGGCCTTGGCGAGCAGGCGCTCCTGGTCCATGCGCACGGCCAGCACGCGCTCGGCGGCCGGACGGGTCTCGGGCAGGGGCGGGGCGGGGGCCAGGGCCTGCTCGGCCCCGGGCACGCCCTTGAAGTTGGCCATGACCATGGCGAGGGCCGCGTGGCGGTGCTCGACCGCCTGGGCCAGTTCGTCGACCGAGCCGGCGGTCTCGCTGAGCCGGGCGACGGCGCCGTTCAGGCGCGCCTGACGGTCGGCCATCAGGCGTTCGTACTTGGCGGTCACGCGCGCGATCTCGCGGTCGGCGCTGGAAGACGCCAGCGAGGTGAACACCATCGACCCGGTAGAGAGAATCATCCATCCTGCGAGCACGGACGCCGTGCCCGCCAGCATGATTTGCTTGCGCGTGCTGAGGATGTAGCCCCGGGTCTCGCCCCCGGAGCGTAGGTAGACATGCCGTTCGGGGAACAAACGTTCCACCCAATGACGCATACGCGTCACGCGTGCGCTGTCCATGCCTGGAACCCACCTCGTCCGCCCGAAATATGCCTTAAACGGCTCCGCTCGCGCAAGGGCTACGGCTCGGGTTAACCACGATCCGTCGGCGCACGCCTGTCAGGCGGTGCGGTGGGCGGGATTCTTCGCCGGAGGAGGGTAAATCGCGACCCTTGGCGAGGTTCCCGCTCTGATGTCGGCTCAAAGAACGCCGAAATGGTTGCGAAGTCGCTAACGCGCGACGGCGTCGGGCCGAACTGGCACACCGCCGCGGCGCCGGTCGTCCCGGCGTGTCACCCGCCAGGCGGCAGGTCTCGCCCGGCCAGCGGGCGGACTCGGGTCAGCAGCGTCTGGAACGTCCGCCCGGGCTCCTCGATCATCGGCAGGTGGGAGCTGTTCTCAAACCAGACGACGCTTTTGCGCGGCGCCTTCACGCGCTGCAGCCAGTCCGCCGCGATTTCGGACGGCGTGGTGGTGTCATGGCGTCCCAGGAACAGGAAGACCGGCACGTCGAGCGCGCGGACGTCCTCGAAGGAGAGGTCGGCCAGCTTCGGCCACATGGTCGTCATGCTGAGGTCGCTGCCCGCGTCCCACGCCTTGCGGTCGTCCAGGCCGTATTCCGGCGAGAGGCGGCCCATGTGGATGTAGAAGTCGCTGTCGCGGCGGCCGGCGGCCAGGCCGCCGTAATAGACCGACCATTTGCGCTCGACTCCGGTCTTGGCGACGTCGAAGTCGCCCGGGCCGGGATAGGGGGCGATGCCCTCGAGCTCTTTCACCGCCTCGGTGTTGCCGTCGCGCCGGGCCTGGTCGAGCACCGTCGCATAGCTCTGCTTCTCGTTTTCCTGGAAGTCGATCAGCTGGCCCATGCCGATGTAGGCGTAGAGCAGGTCCGGGCGCTTGATCGCGACGGAGAGTCCGACCGCCGAGCCCCAGCTGTGTCCGAGCAGGAAGATCTTCCGCTTGCCGTAACGCGCGCGCAAGAGCTCGATCAGCTCGATGGCGTCGTCGCGATAGCGGTCGGGCGTCAGCGTCGCCGCCATCGCCTGGGGATCGTTCAGGCGGAAGGATTTTCCGGCCGCGCGCTGGTCCCACTCCACCACGGTGAAGTAATCCTCCCAGGGCCGCTGGAACGACCATGAGATCGGCAGTTCGACCGAGGCCGGGCCGCCGTGGATATAGAGCAGGATCGGGTTGGCCCGGTCGGCGCCGCGCACGCTCACATACTGGCGGGCGCCGCCGAGCGTGGCGATGAAACTCTCCTGAACGCCGCCCGGGGTGACGATCCGATCGAAGTCCGTCACCAGAGCGCGGCCCGGCGAATAGGTGTCGGCGGGGATGCTGGGCGTCACCGGTTCCACGGCCGAGGGAGGCTGGGCGACCGCCGCTGAGGCGAGCAGAGCCGTCGCGACGGCCGCGAGCGCGCCGTAAGTCGTCTTGTTCACACCTGTTTCCCCCCTGCGAGAGCGCAGCGCGCTTTTGTCCGGGACGCTTACTGATGAAGCTCGAGTGACGGAACGCACGCTCGCGCTCGCTCGCGAGGCGATGGGAGCTTCGCGACCTTAGCGCGGGGAGGGCAAATCGAAGCCCTGGCGGATAACCCGCACTAATGTGGGCCCAGAGAACAACGAAATGATTGCGAAGTCGCCATGTGGCTGCGGCGTCGGGCCGCCGTTCAGGCGGGGTTCAGTTCCTTTGCGGCTTTGAGAACCTCCGCCACGTGTCCCGGGACCTTCACCTTGCGCCACAGCTTCTGGATCACGCCGTCCTTGTCGATCACGAAGGTCGCGCGGTCGATCCCCATGTACTTGCGCCCGTACAGGCTCTTCTCGACCCAGGCGCCGTACGCCTCGACGGTCGCGCCTTCCGGGTCGGCGGCCAGGCGGACGTTCAGCTGATGCTTGGCCTTGAACTTGTCGTGCTTGGCGGCGGTGTCCTTGGACAGGCCGATGACGATCGCCCCGGCGTCGGCGAAGGCGTCGGCCGCATGCGTGAAGTCGATCGCTTCTTTTGTGCAGCCGGGCGTGTCGTCCTTAGGGTAAAGGTAGAGGACGACGGTGCGGCCGCGGAGCTCGGACAGCTTCAAGCGACCGCCGCCGTCGGCGGGGAGGTCGAAATCGGGGGCTGCGGAGCCGGGGTGGAGCTCGCTCATCGTGCTCTCCTGAACGGGGTTGTCGCGCGCGGCGGAACATACCGTCGCGCTGGCGCGCGTCCACACGCCGGACGCGCGCGAATGGCGCTCGCCTCATGAAATTTGTCCGGCCAGATTTCAAGGCGCCGAACTTCAGGGCGCCGAACTTCAAGGCGTTGGCGCGCCGCCTGTGCGGGCGCAATCCGCTGACCGCCCTGGCCGCGGCCGGGGTGGCGGGCCTGGCCGTGGCGGCGCTCTGCGTGCGGCTGTCGTTCGGGCCGATGCCGGCCGACTGGCTGGCCCCCTTGCTTGAGCGCAGCCTCGCTCGCCAGGTCGAGGGCGGCCGGGCCGAGATCGGCGAGGTCGGGCTGGTCTGGTTCGACGACGCCGGCGCGCTGGGCCTGCAGCTCGAGAACGTGCGCCTGACCGACGGCCAGCGCCGTCCCGTGCTGCTGGCCCGCCGGGTCCAGGCCGCCGTCGCGCTCGATTCGCTGTTCGCCTTCACCACCGCGCCGGGCCGCATCGCCGCCCAGGACTTCTTCGCCGCCGTCTCGGTGTCGCCCAAGGGCAATTACGAGCTGGGCTACGACGCCGACGGCGAGCCGGGCGTGGTCACCGGACTGGACCGGCTGTTCGCCGACATGACCGGCCGCGCCCGCATGGGCCGCCCGATGAGCTTCCTGCGCCAGCTCGACCTTGAGAACGGTCGCTTGGCCCTGCGCCAGGTCGGCGGCGGGGTGAACTGGGTGGCCGAGGTCCGCGAGGTCGAATTCCAGAAGACCGACGGCCGCCTCACGGCCCGCGCCGACCTCGAAATCCGCGACCGCGTGCAGGGGACGGCCGGTCTGCAGGCGCAGGCGCAGGGCACGGTCGGCCTCAAGGACGCCTTCGTCCGTGCCGAGCTGCGCGACCTGACGCCGGCGCGGGTGTTCCCGTCGGTCGGACCGACCCGCTCGCTCTCGGCGCTGGACGCCGTGGTCCGCGGTCGCGGCTCGCTGGCCTACGGCGCGGAGACCGGCGTGCGGGCGGCCGACGCGGCCTTCTCGGCCGGCAAGGGCGCGCTGCGCTTCGGCACGACCCGCCAGGGCTTCGAATCCGCCCAGGTGGTGGCCGGCTACGACCCCCGCACGCGCGACGTCGAGATCCAGACCCTGCAGCTGGCCGCCGAGCGCACGCGGCTGGACCTGGCCGGGCGGCTGCGGCTGGTCCCTGAGGACCGGGCCAAGCAGGCGCCCGCGCGCCTGGAGTTCGACGTGCATGGTCCCCGCGTGCAGGGCGCCCTGGCGGCCGACGCGCCGCCGCAGGAGCTGACCGACGTCGCCGCCCAAGGCCGCTATACGCCCGAACTTCGCCGCATCGAGATCGCCCACGGGCGCGCCCGCGTTGCCGGCGCGCCGCTCTCCGCCCAGGGCGCGCTGTTCCAGAACAAGCGCGGCGCCTGGGGCGCGGACCTGACGGCGCGGCTGGAAGGCGCGGTCGGACGCGACCAGGTCTTCGCCTTCTGGCCCACTCACCTGGGCGGCGGGGCCCGCGCCTGGCTGTCGAAGGCCGTGAAGGACGGCCGCTACTCGAACGCGGTCCTGACCCTGAAGGCCCCCGCCGGCGCCTTCGACCGCAAGATCCTGCGCGACCAGGAGCTGAAGCTCACCTTTGATTTCCAGAACGCCGCCCTGCGCTTCATCGACAGGCTGCCGGCGGTGTCGGGCGGGCAGGGCTCGGCGGTGCTGCAGGGCAACCGCTTCGACCTGGCCATGACCGGCGGGCGGCTCGACACCATCGCGCTCAGCGAAGGGACCGTGGAGATCCCCCGCCTGAAGGGCGACGGCGCCAAGGTGAGCGTCCGCGCGCGCGGCAAGGGCGACGCCCAGGCCATGCTGCGCGTGGTCGACGGCACGGAGAGCCGGCTGCTCACCAGCCACGGCTTCGCGCCCGAGCGGCTGACCGGCACGGCCGACGTGCTGTTCGAACTGGCCCGCCCGCTGGGCAGGCCGGTCGAGTTCAAGGACTACGACATCCGCTACGCCGGGGTCGTGCGTGGCGCTTCGGTGTCCAACGCGGCGCTGGGCTGGGACCTGCAGGACGGCGAGATGGCCGTCGACGGCGACACCAGGGGCGTCGACGTGAAGGGCGTCGGCGAAGTCGGCCCCTATCGCGGCCGCATCGAGTTCGCCTCGGTGTTCTCCAAGGACGGGGCCGAGACGGTGGACCTGGACGGCGCGGTGCGCGCCGCGACCTTCGGCGGCCGGACCGACCGCACCGTCGCCCTGACCGGGCGGTTCCGCACCCGCGGCGGCCACGGCGAGGGCAGCTTCCGCTCCGCCGCCGGCGACGGCCGGGTGGAATGGAGCAAGCTGGCCGGCGGCGAGCGCTTCACCCTCCAGGGCCAGGCCGACGCGCCGGGCCTGCGCGAGGCCGGCGCGCCCTTCGTCGACGGCCTGCCGGACCACTTCCCGGTGGAGGTGACCCTGGGCGCGACCGGGGCGACCTGGACCGGCGTGGTCGAGGCCGACGCCCTGTCCGGCGATCTCGCCTACACCCCGGGGGTGCGCCCGCATCTGCTTTATCGCGCCCAGGTGACGCCGCTGGAGGCGCGCCGGCTGGGCTTCGGACGCCTGCCGCTGTTCGAGGAGACCCGCCCCGTGGTGGTCGACGCCGCCTGGTCGGGCGGCGACGGCGCCGCCGAGGTGACCGCCGGCGGTCTGGAGCTGGCCATGAGCTGGACCCGGGCGCCCGACGGCGCGGTCGAGCGGCGCCTGCGCTCGGCCCTGTCGCCGGCCGACCTGGACGCGCTGGGCCTGCCTAACATGCTCAAGCCGGGAACCACGCTTCCGGTGTCGCTGGCCTGGCGGACGACCCCGGAGGGGATGGCCGGCACGGCCGACTTCGCCGGCACGCCGGCCCGCTTCCAGGCCGGTCCGCTGCGCGCGGGCGCGCGCCAGTTCGTGGTGTGGACCACCCTCGACCCTCAGGCGCTGCGCCGCTGGGGCGCGCCGGACGTGGTCGACTTCGACGGCGAGGCTCCGGTCTCGGTCCGCTGGACCCAGGTCGAGGACCAGCCGCTGACCGGCCGTCTCGACCTGGACCTGACCTCGGCCTACGTCGGCGTGCCGCGCAGCGAGTGGCGCAAGCCAGCCGGCCAGCCGGCCCGCCTGGCGGTCAGCTTCCTGCGCGAGAGCGACGGCGACCTGCGCCTGTCGCGCGTGACCGGCGAAGGCGAGGACTTCGAGCTGTCGGGCTCTGCCGCCATGACCGCCGACGGCCGGCTGGTGTCGCTGGACCTGCCCAAGGCCAAGCTGGACGGACTGATCGACGGCGCCCTGCGGCTGTGGCGCGAGCCGACCGGCTCGGTGCTCAACGTGCGGGTGGACGGCCGCTGGCTGGATGCGCGCCGCCTGTTCGACCGGCTGTCGGCGCCGGCCCCGGGCGGGGCGGGCGAGGGGCGTTCGGCGTCGGTGAAGTTCGACGCGACGGTGGCGGGCCTGCGCCTGACCGACGACGCGGTGCTGCGCGACGTGCGCGCCAGCGGCCAGTGGGGCGAGGCGGCTGTCCGCCGGATGGAGCTGGCCGCCCGGACCGGCGGCGGCGCGCGCCTGAGCGGGCGGCTGTTCCCGCTGGCCGGGGTGACGGGGCTCAGCTTCGAGACCGACGACGCCGGCGACCTGGCCAAGACCCTGTTCGACGTGGAGAGCCTGCGCGGCGGGTCGGCCAGCGTGACCGGCCGGCTGGTGGCCGGCGGGGCGGACCTGGACGTCGACATCAACGACGTGCGCCTGATCCGCGCCCCGACCGTGGCCCAGATCCTGACCGTCGGCTCGCTGCAGGGCATCGCCGACACCCTGAACGGGGAAGGGGTGATGTTCACCCGCGTGGTCGCGCCGGTGCAGGTCCGCGGTTCGAAGATCACCATCGGCGACGCGCGCGCCACCGGTCCGGCGCTGGGCCTGACCACCAAGGGCGTGGCCGACCTGAAGGCCGACACCCTGGACTTCGAAGGGACGATCGCGCCGGCCTATTCGATCAACTCGGCGGTGGGCGCCGTGCCGGTGCTGGGTCAGCTTCTGGTCTCGCGCCAGGGCGAGGGCGTGGTCGGGCTGGGCTATGCGGCCCGCGGCTCGTTCGGCAAGCCGCAGGTGACGGTCAATCCGCTGTCGCTGGTGACGCCGGGCATCCTGCGGCGCCTGTTCGAGACCCCGGCCCCCGCGAACCGCCCGAAACGGACGGCGACCCGCGGGAGCCGGTGATCGTCAGTCTCAGACCGGCTTGACCAGCACGATCTTCTTCTTGCCGGCGGCCAGCTTCAGCACGCCGTCGGCGTTCAGGTCGGCGAGCGTGACCAGCTGGTTGCCGTCGGCGATCTGCACGTCGTTCAGGCGCAGGCCCCCGCCCTGGGCCAGGCGGCGGGCCTCGCTGCGCGAGCCGGCCAGGCCGGCGTGCTCGGCGGCCAGCGCTGCGACCGGCAGGCCGGCTTCCAGTTCGGCGCGGGCGATCTCCACGGTCGGCAGGTCGGCCGACAGCTTGCCCTGCTCGAAGGCGGCCTGGGCGGCGGCGCGGGCGGTCTCGGCGGCGTCACGGCCGTGGAGGAGCGCGGTGGCCTCGTCGGCCAGCACCTTCTTGGCCTCGTTGATCTCCGCGCCCTGCAGGGCCTCCAACCGGGCGATCTCGTCCATGGGCAGGGTGGTGAACAGCTTCAGGAAGCGGCCCACGTCCTTGTCCTCGGCGTTGCGCCAGAACTGCCAGTAGTCGTAGGCGCTGAGCATGTCGGCGTTCAGCCACACGGCGCCCGAGGCGGTCTTGCCCATCTTGGCGCCCGACGCGGTCGTCAGCAGCGGCGTGGTCAGGCCCCAGGCCTCCGCGCCGGCCAGGCGGCGCACCAGGTCGGCGCCGGAGACGATGTTGCCCCACTGGTCGGAGCCGCCCATCTGCAGCACGCAGCCGTGGCGCTTGTAGAGCTCCAGGAAGTCCACCGACTGCATCAGCATGTAGTTGAATTCGAGGAAGGTTAGCGGCTGCTCGCGCTCGAGCCGCAGCTTGACGCTGTCGAAGGTCAGCATGCGGTTGACGGTGAAGTGCGGGCCGAAGTCGCGCAGGAACTGGATGTAGCCGAAGCCGTCCAGCCATGACGCATTGTCCAGCATCATCGCGTCGGTCGGGCCGTCGCCGAAGCTCAGGAACTTCGTGAACACCTGACGGATGCCGGCGATGTTGGCGGCGATGCCGGCGTCGTCCAGCATGGAGCGCTGGGTGTCCTTGCCCGACGGGTCGCCCACCTTGGTGGTGCCGCCGCCCATCAGCACGATCGGCCGGTGGCCGGTCTTCTGCAGCCAGTGCAGCATCATGATCTGCACCAGCGAGCCTGCGTGCAGGCTGGGCGCGGTGGCGTCGAAGCCGATGTAGGCGGTGATCGGGCCTGACGCCGCCTTGGCGTCCAGCGCCGCCAGGTCGGTGACCTGGTGGACGAAGCCGCGCTCGTGCAGCACCCGCAGGAATTCAGAGCGGTACTGGACGTCGGACATGGCGCGGCTCTCCTGGAAATCGGCGGGCGCGTTTAGCACGGCCGCAGGGCGCGGCCCAAGATCGGAAGCGGGAAGGGAGGTCATTCGGCGGCTCCTGGGAGGCTTTTCGGGCCGGAGACCGCTTCTTCGATGCACGTCGCCGACCCGGTGGCGGCGCGTGATCGGTGTGATCGAACAGCCCGCTCGCTATGACAGCGAGCGGTAATACGACGTCGTGTTGGCGGCGCGTTCGAACATGGCGCTCAAAGTGCGGTGCGGGACGTGCTTTCGTCAAGCATCCCCCAATCCATATGCCCCGGCGCAAGCGTGGCCCAGGTGAAGCCCGGAAGCGTTCCGGATGAATCTGGGTCCCGGCTTTCGCCGGGACAGACGGGAGAGAGGGACGCACACTCCTCGTAGAATCTGGCATTCGTTCGTCATGCGCCTGGCCCTAAGTCCGCACCCCGACACCCCGCCCGCGAGCGCCCTGGCCATCGAGGTCGAGGTCGAGCGCCGCGCGTCGAGCCTGGAGCTCCGCTACCTCGTCACCGGCGCGATCGACGATCTGCGCCTGCCGGCCCCGGCCGCGCCGGAGCGCGCCGACGAGCTGTGGAAGCACACCTGCTTCGAGGCCTTCGTGGCCCGCGCCGACGGCGGCTATTACGAGTTCAACTTCGCGCCCTCGACCCGCTGGGCCGCCTACGGCTTCGCCGGTTACCGCGAGGGCGTGGCCGACGCCGACGTCGACGCCCCCGTCATCGAGGCCCGCGCGGACGAGGGGCTGTATGAAGTTCGCGTGAGCCTGCAGCTTGACCGTTTACCCGGCCTGCCGGCCGATGAAGTATGGCCGCTCGCCCTGACGGCGGTGATCGAGGACACGGACGGCGGCAAGTCGTACTGGGCCTTGAGGCACCCGCCGGGGCGGCCCGATTTCCACCACCGCGACGGCTTCGCCTGCGAGCTTCCTGCCTAGGACCGACCATGAAATTCGGCATCGATCGACTGATTTCCGATCCGGCCCTGCGCGCGCCGCTGGCCGGCAAGCGGGTGGCCCTGCTGGCCCACCCGGCCTCGGTGACGGCCGATCTGACCCACTCGCTGGACGCGCTGGGCGCGCTGGGCGACGTCAAGCTGACCGCCGCCTATGGGCCGCAGCACGGCCTGCGCGGCGACAAGCAGGACAACATGATGGAGAGCCCGGACTTCAACGATCCGGCGCTCGGCATTCCGGTGTTCAGCCTCTACGGCGAGGTGCGCCGCCCGACCGACGCGTCGATGGATACGTTCGACGTGATCCTGATCGACCTGCAGGACCTGGGCTGCCGCATCTACACCTTCATCACCACCCTGCTGTACGTGCTGGAGGCCGCGGCTAAGCACGGGAAGGAAGTCTGGGTGCTGGATCGTCCCAACCCGGCCGGCCGCCCGGTCGAGGGCCTGACGCTGCGTCCCGGCTGGGAGAGCTTCGTCGGCGCCGGACCCATGCCCATGCGCCACGGCATGACGCTGGGCGAACTGGGCCTGTGGTTCATTCAGGCCTTCAAGCTCGACGTCGAGTATCGCGTGATTGAGATGGAGGGCTGGAAGCCGGAGGAGGGGCCGGGCTTCGGCTGGCCGCTCTACGAACGCGCCTGGATCAATCCCAGCCCCAACGCGCCCAACCTGTGGATGGCCCGCGCCTACGCCGGCACGGTGATGCTGGAGGGCACGACCCTGTCGGAAGGCCGCGGCACCACCCGGCCGCTGGAGCTGTTCGGCGCGCCGGACATCGACGCCCGCGCGGTCATGGCCGAGATGCAGGCCTTCGCGCCGCAATGGCTCAAGGGCTGCCGCCTGCGCGACTGCTGGTTCGAACCGACCTTCCACAAGCACGTGCACCAGCTGTGCGCCGGCGTGCAGATCCACACCGAGGACCCCAGCTACGACCACGAAGCGTTCAAGCCCTGGCGGCTGCAGACCCTGGCCTTCAAGGCGATCCGCAAGCTCTATCCGGACTACGCCCTGTGGCGCGATTTCCCGTACGAGTACGAGTTCGGCAAGCTGGCCATCGACGTCATCAACGGCGGCCCGGCCCTGCGGGAATGGGTGGACGACGCGGCGAGCACGCCGGCCGACCTCGACGCCATCACCTTGCCGGATGAAGAGGCCTGGCTCGAAGAGCGCAAGCCGCACCTGCTGTACTGAACCCCTCTCCCGGTCGGGAGAGGGAGGGGCCCGCGTCGCGAAGCGACGTGGGAGGGTGAGGGGCACGGGAGGGCGCCTGACCTAGCGCCAAGGCCGTGTCCGTCCGTAACCCCTCATCCTCCCGCGCGGGCCTCCGCGCTCCGCGCTCCGGCGCGCGGGGCCCTTCCTTCTCCCGCCGGGAGAAGGCCAAAAGCCCCGCTTGCCGCCTCGCGGGCCGCCCCCATCTGCACCCCACGGGTCCGGGCCCCTCTGGCGGCCGCACGTGCGGCCGTGATGTCGGACCCCTCCTGACGGAGGGACGGACCGATGACCGACGCGCCGCTGTGGCTCTGGGTCGGCTTCAACGCTTTCATCCTGATCCTGCTGGCCTTCGACCTCGGGGTCTTCCACCGCAAGGCCAAGGTCGTCGGCATGGCCGAGGCCCTGTGGCTGAGCGCCGCCTATCTGGGCCTGGCCCTGCTGTTCAATCTGGGCGTCCTATGGCTGTTCGGGCCGGACAAGGCGCTGGAGTTCTTCACCGGCTACCTGATCGAGCGGGCGCTCAGCCTCGACAACGTCTTCGTCATCGCGCTCGTGTTCTCGACCCTGGCCATCCCGGCCGAGCACCAGCACCGCATCCTGTTCTGGGGCGTGCTGGGCGCGCTGGTCATGCGCGGGCTGATGATCTGGGGCGGGGTGGCGCTGGTCACCCACTTCCACTGGATCCTGTACGTGTTCGGGGCCTTCCTGGTGTTCACCGGGATCAAGCTGCTGCGCTCGCACGAGGTCGCGCCGGACCTGGAGGACAGCCGCATCCTGAAGTTCGCGCGGCGGCGCCTGCGGGTGACGCCCCGCTATGACGGCCAGAAGTTCTTCCTGCGCGATCGCGTGATCTACGCCACGCCGCTGTTCCTGGCGCTGGTGATGGTCGAGGCGGCGGACCTGATGTTCGCGGTCGACTCGATCCCGGCCATCTTCGCCGTCACCGAGGACCCGTTCATCGTTTACACGTCCAACGTCTTCGCCATCCTGGGCCTGCGGGCGCTGTATTTCGCCCTGGCGCGGGTGCTGGACCGCTTCGTCTACCTGAACGTCGGCCTGGCCCTGGTTCTGGTGCTGATCGGGGCCAAGATGCTGCTGGCCGGGGTCTGGAAGATGCCCGTCGCCCTGGCGCTGGTGCTGATCGTGGGGATCCTCGGCGGCGCGATCGTCGCCTCGGTCCTGAAAACGCGAAAGGCCCGCCCCAACCCGTCACCCTCGGGCTTGTCCCGAGGGCCCATGGCGGATGGCGAGCGCGACGCGCGGCGGTGATGCGCGACGTCACGCTCGCGGGCTCTTTTCGAGCGCGCGGAGGCTGAACGATGGGCCCTCGGGACAAGCCCGAGGGTGACGATCATCGGGAAAGCCGGATCAGGCCGGCTCGGCCTCGAGCCGCTTGTCGAGGTAGTTGCCGACCCGCGTCTCCACCTCGGTCAGCTTGTCGACCCAGAAGTGGTTGGCGCCCGGGACCACCTCGTAGTCGATGGTGATGCCCTTCTGGGTGCGCAGCTTGGCGACCACGCGCTCGACCTCGTTCGGCGGCACGATGGTGTCGTTCTCGCCGTGCAGGAACAGGCCCGAAGCCGGGCAGGGGGCCAGGAAGCTGAAGTCGTACATGTTGGTCGGCGGCGACACCGAGATGAAGCCGTCGGTCTCCGGACGGCGCATCAAAAGCTGCATGCCGATGTAGGCCCCGAACTGGTAGCCGGCGACCCAGGTCTGGGTGGCGGCCGGGTTGTTGGCCTGCAGCCAGTCCAGCGCCGAGGCCGCGTCGGCCAGCTCGCCCAGGCCCGAATCGAATTCGCCCTGGCTGCGGCCCACGCCGCGGAAGTTGAAGCGCAGGACCGCGAAGCCGCGCTTCATGAACAGGTGATACAGCTGCACGGCGACGGGGTTGTTCATGTGCCCGCCGGCCTTCGGGTGCGGGTGCAGAATCAGCGCGATCGGCGCGTTTTCCTTCTTGCCCGGCGAATACCGACCTTCGATGCGGCCGGCCGCGCCGGTCAAAATCACCTCAGGCATACGTAACCCCGTCTGACCAATCGAATCCCATGCGCTTGCGGCGCTGAAATACTTGACCGCCTGAGTCGGGTTTCCTATGTCCCGACCGCGAAGGCGGCCGGCCCCGGCCCCGCAAGGGGGCGGGTTTAGCACAGGCCGCTCAAAACGCGCGCGATTTCTGAAGGACCCGGGCCATGCGCCTCTCCACCAAAGGGCGGTACGCGGTCATGGCGATGGCGGACCTGGCCCGCAACGGCCGTGATCGCCCGGTCAGCCTGGCCGAGATCGCCGAGCGCCAGGAGATTTCGCTGTCCTATCTGGAGCAGCTGTTCGCGCGCTTGCGCCGCGGCGGCCTGGTGAAGAGCGTGCGCGGTCCCGGCGGCGGCTACCGCCTGGCCAAGGACGCCGATCAGACCTGGGTCGCCGAGATCGTGCTGGCCGTCGACGAGCCGATCCGCGCCACCCGCTGCAACCAACATAGCTCGCCCAAGGGCTGCATGCTCGGCGGCGAGCGCTGCCTGACCCACAATCTGTGGGAGGGCCTGGGCCGCGAGATTCATCGCTATCTGTCGTCGGTGTCGCTTGAGGACGTGGTCGAGAACCGCGTGAACCGCTCGAACGCCGCGGAGGTGGTCGCCGCCTGATGAAGACGCCCGTCTACCTCGACTACAACGCCACCGCGCCGATCCGCCCCGAGGCGGCGGAAGCCGTGGCGCGTGCGCTGGCCATCGGCGGCAATCCGTCGTCGGTGCACGCCGCCGGCCGCGCCGCGCGCGCGGCGGTCGAGGACGCGCGGGCCCGGGTCGCGGC
>NZ_JAAIVC010000320.1 GCF_010975005.1 Caulobacter sp. 17J65-9
ATCCTCACTCACGGCGCGGGCGCCATGGGCGTGTTCGCCCAGTCGGTCGGCGGCGGCGGCGGCAACGGCGGCTTCGCGGTCGCCGGCAACGTCAGCGGCAGCGGCGGCAACGCCGTGGCGCTGGGCGTCGCGGTCGGCGGCACCGGCGGTTCCGGCGGGATCGGCGGCATCGTCAACGTCACCAACCACGCCGACGTCGGCACCCTGGGCGAAGGCGGCCACGCCCTGTTCGCCCAGTCGGTCGGCGGCGGCGGCGGCAACGGCGGCTGGTCGGGCGCCATCACCGTGGCGGGCTCGGCCGGCACTTCGCCGGTGGCCAGCGCCTCGATCGGCGGCAACGGCGGCTCCGGCGCCAATTCCTCCAAGGTCACCGTCATCAGCGACGGCACGCTGATCACCGAGGGCGACGACGCCCACGGCCTGTTCGCCCAGTCGGTGGGCGGCGGCGGCGGCAACGGCGGCTTCGCGCTGAACGGCTCGCTGGCGGTCAGCAGCAACACCTCGGTCAGCCTGGGCCTGGCGCTCGGCGGCTCGGGCGCGGGCGGCGGCGTCGGCGGCGAGGTCGAGGTCGACAGCGACTCCGTCATCGCCACCCACGGCGACTACGCCCACGCCATGATCGCCCAGTCGATCGGCGGCGGCGGCGGCAACGGCGGCTGGTCCGGCAACATCACCGGCGCGCTGTCCTCCACCACCTCGGTGTCGCTCGGCGCCTCGATCGGCGGCAGCGCCGGCGACGGCGGCCTGTCCAGCCTGGTCAAGGTGACCAGCGACGGCCAGCTGACCACCGACGGGAACGGCTCCATCGGCCTGCTGGCGCAGTCCATCGGCGGCGGCGGCGGCAACGGCGGCTTCGCCCTGCAGGGCGGCGTCGCGGCCGGCGGCACCAACTCGGTGAGCGGCGGCG
>NZ_JAAIVC010000321.1 GCF_010975005.1 Caulobacter sp. 17J65-9
GCTGAAGGCCGCCCGCGAGACCGCCCTGGCGCTCGCCGACGGCGGCGACGCCGTCGCCGCCCGCGCCGCACAGCTCTACGGCCTGGCCGCCGGCGCCGCCCGCAAGACCGGCCTGCGCAACGCCGAGGTCACCGCCCTGTTCTACGATCCGGAGCTGTCGCTGCGGATCGGCCGTCGCCTGGGCGCCCAGCCCTGGAAGGGCCCGATCACCGAGGCCGAGACCGAAGACGGCGAAGTCTTCCCCATGCTGAGCGAGGAAACCGCCGCCGCCCTGACCGGCGCGGGCGTTCCGGTGTGGGAAGCTCAGGCCCACGTTCTGGGCCGGCGCACCCTGGTCGGCTCGCCGGCCGTCGGCCCGGAGGCGCTGCGCGCCCGGGGTTTCACCGACTTCGAGCTGGAGGCGGTCGAGACCGCGCTGCAGATCTCGCCCTCCCTGCAGGGCGCCTTCTGCACGGCCGTGCTGGGCGAGGGCTTCCTGCGCGAAGCGCTCGGCCTCAGCGCCGAGGACTGCGAAGACCCGCACTTCGACCTGCTGGCCCGCCTCGGCTTCACCGACGACGAGATCGACGCGGCCGAGCGCTGGACGCTGGGCGCCGGGACGCTCCGCGACTGGGCCGAGCTGCCCGAGAGCCTGACCGGCGTGTTCGCCGCGCCGACCCGCGACGCCCTGATGTCCATGACCGCGGCGCTGGAACTGTTCTCCGGCGCGCCGTCGCTGTCGCCCCTGCCCGTGCAGTGGAACGAGGACGACGCGGCCGCCGCGCGCCTGCAGTCGGCCGCCGCCACCGCCGGCCTGCGCGCCGTGCGCCTGAAGCGCTCCACGCCGCCCAGCCGCCAGCTGTTCGACCTGACCCCGCCGGAGACGGCCCGTCCGGCCGCCGCCC
>NZ_JAAIVC010000322.1 GCF_010975005.1 Caulobacter sp. 17J65-9
GCGCGGCGTCCGCCACGGGCGCGTCCGGCGCCGCCTCGGCCGGCGCGGAGTCCGCGCTCACGGCGTCCAGGCCGAGCGCCGGCGTCTCCAGCGACGCCATCTCCAGCACGGCCGGCTCCAGGGTGACGGCCGCGCCCGCGCCCGGATCGAAGGCGGTCTGGTAAAGCGCGGGCTCTCCGCCGGCCCACATGCCGGTGAAGGCGCCCGGCCGGCCCTCGCCGCCGTTCCAGCGATAGAAGATGTGCGCCCCGATCTGCGCCACCTTGGTCAGGGTCGGGGCCCAGTACGGGGCGACGTAGTCGGCGTGATAGTGCGTCGCCGAGCCCACCTTGGTCATAACGAAACCGTCCAGCGCCGCCGCCGCCACCTGCCGCGCCCGCCGCCACACGGCCGGCTGCGGCGTGCGGTTCAGCGAGCCGTCGCAGGTGAAGGTGAACTGGCAGCCGGTGGTCCGCTGCGCGCCCTGGAACACCACCCCGCACACCGTCTTCGGATAGGCCGGATGGCGCATGCGGTTCAGCACCACCTGGGCGACCGCCTGCTGGCCCTCCAGGCTCTCGTATCCCGCCTCGTAGTAGACGGCCGCGGTCAGGCAATCGAGCGCGCGGTTGGCGTCCAGCAGGTCGACGGCCTTCAGGAAGAACGGCCGCGCCGCCGGATTGCCCTCGGCGGAAACCGGGATGCCGGCGTTCCACAGCCGCGCCAGGTCGGGCGTCAGCTCGCGCCAGCCCAGCGGGGCCGGGGCCGCGGTCGGGTCCGGCCCCAGCACCGCGGCGCCGCCCGCCAGCACGACCTCCGGCGCCGGCGCGATCCGTCGCGCCAGGGTGCGCATGGCCGGGTCCATGGCCGACGCCAGGGCGTCCAG
>NZ_JAAIVC010000323.1 GCF_010975005.1 Caulobacter sp. 17J65-9
ATCGCGGGCGCCGCCTCGACCGGCCCCGGGCTGCTCGACGCGAGGCCGATGGACGCCGGCCGCGCGTCGGCCAGCTCGGCGAACGTCACCGGCGTCCCCTCCGTCGCGGCCGGGCTCTCGCCGGCCAGGGCGGCGAAGCGCGGGCTGAACAGGGCGCGCCAGCGCTGGCGCGACAGGTCGCGCGCCTCGGCGATGATCCGCACCCGCTCCGAGAAGCTGTCCTCGACCGCGCAGTCGGTCGGCGAGCGCATGCACAGGTTCAGGAAGCCGTCCGGCGCGGTGACCTTCGCCCCCATCGCCATCGACGTCGACGCCGCCGGCAGGCCGGCCTTGCGGGCCGCCGAACCGGGCGCCTGCGTCGTCGCGCAGGCGGACAAGGCGAGCGCCAGCAGAGCGGCCCCGAACGGGACGATCTTGCGGGCGTGGATACTGCAAAGCTTGGCGACCATGAAAGCTCCGCCGTGGAAATCGACGAAAGCTCTACATGGTTCCCCGATAAATAATGGAAAACGACTATGCCTAACCGTTCAATGACGTTCGTGGTTATCGTAAAGTTGACGGAAGTAATCTTGGTAACGGGTCGTATATTCTCATTGCGCGGGCGTTAACCATGACTCGCGACTCCGTGCCCCGCGTCCCCTCTCCCCTTGCGGGAGAGGGAGGGACCCGCGCACCGGACCCGGCGAAGCCGGGGGAGGTCTGCGTGGGAGGGTGAGGGGTTTCGCGACCTGTCCGCCCGTCTGCACCAGGCGCGACGTCGGACAGTCTGGCGCGACCCCTCACCCTCCCACGCGGACCTCCGCCTCGCTCCGGTGCGTGGGCCCCTCCCTCTCCCGCAAGGGGAGAGGGGCTTGTGC
>NZ_JAAIVC010000324.1 GCF_010975005.1 Caulobacter sp. 17J65-9
GTTGGGTTGCGGGCGGCGGCGGAGCGGCGGGCGCGGGCGTCTTGCCCGGCCAGTTCAGGCGCGCGGCCGGCGGCTGGCCCGGCGCTTCGGCGGCGGCGGCCGAAGCGACCATTGGGGCGACCATGGCGGCGGCGATGGCGAGCGCTTCGCGCACTCCGACTGCTCCCCGAATTCTTCGTGGAGGCGAATCTAGAAGCGTTGCGCTTAACCGCCGACTAACGCCCGCGCCAACGCCGCAAGGCTGCGCGCTCCAAGGCCCCGACGGCGGCGTTGAGCAGGAAGCCCAGCGCCGCCAGCAGGGCCAGGGCGGCGAACATGTCGGCCGTGCGCAGCCGGTTGCCGGCCTCCAGGATTTTCCACGCCAGCCCCTGGGTGGTCCCTGATCCGGCCACCCATTCGGCCACCACCGCGCCGATCACCGACAGGCCAGCGGCGACCTTCACACCCTCCAGCACGAACGGCACGGCGGCGGGCAGGCGCAGGCGGGTCAGCCGCTGGACGGGCGTGGCCTCGTACAGGTCGAACAGCCGCTCAAGATCCGGATCGGCCGACTTCAGGCCGGTCAGCACGCCCGAGAAGATCGGGAAGAAGGCCACCACCGCCGCCAGCGCCGCCACCGCCAGGCCGGGCCGCTCCAGCCCGGCCCAGATCACCACCAGGGGGGCGAGCGCCACCACCGGCGTCACCTGCAGGCCGACCGCGATCGGGCGCACGGCGCGCTCCACCATCGGGCTGAGCGCGGCGGGCAGGGCCAGGGCCGCCGCCGCCAGCGCGGCCACGCCCAGCCCCTGCAGGGCCATGACCAGGGTGTTGGCCGCGGCGTGCAGCAGCTCGGGCCAGCGC
>NZ_JAAIVC010000325.1 GCF_010975005.1 Caulobacter sp. 17J65-9
GCCCTTGCCGCCGACGCCGACCGCGTAGGCGCCGCCCTTGCCGGCGCCGAAGCTGCCGGCCACCGCGGTGGCCACGCCGGCGTCGCCGCCGCCGCCGCCTACCGACTGGGCGTAGATCACCGAGGCGCTGACGCCCGCGGTCTGCAGCATGCCGGAGTTGGTGACGAACACGTCGCCGCCGTGGCCGCCGGTGCCGCCATTTCCGCCCAGCGAGACCGCCAGGCTGTGCGAGTCGGCGCCGTAGCTGGCCGAGGCCGCGCCGCCGGCCATGTAGTCGTCGAAGCCGTCCTTATCGATGCCGGCCATGCCGCCGTGGCCGCCGCCGCCGCCCACCGACTGGGCGAAGACCGCGTAGGATTCCTCGCCGAAGGTGGTGACGTCGCCGGTGGTGGTGACGTGCACGTCGCCGCCGGTGGCGCCCGTGCCGCCCTCGCCGCCGAGGCTGAGGGTGACGTTCTTGCTCTTGGTGCCGCCCAGCGCCATGGCGCCGCCGGCCCCGGCGTTGCCGCCGCCGCCGCCGACCGACTGGGCGAACACGCCGATCGAGCCGTCGCCGCCGGTGGTCACGGTGCTGGCGACGGTGACGTTCACCTCGCCGCCGGTGCCGCCCTTGCCGCCGCGGCCGCCCAGGCCGACGCCGATGTTGATCGACTCCGACTGGCCGATGACGCCGCTCATGCCCAGGCCGCCGTTGCCGCCGCCGCCGCCGATCGACTGGGCCAGCACGCCGTGCGACTGGCCGCCGACCGTGACGATCTCGTCGCCGGTGGCCACGACCGTGACCGCCTCGCCGTCGCCGCCGCCGCCGCCGAAGCCGCCGAGCGCGACCGCCAGGT
>NZ_JAAIVC010000326.1 GCF_010975005.1 Caulobacter sp. 17J65-9
ATCGCCGCCGGCGCCCTGGCCGACGCGGCCGAAGAGTCCGGCCCGTTCTCGGCCGAACTGGCCACCCTGGAGCGGCTCACCCCGGACTCGCCGGCGCTGGCCCGCCTGCGTCCGCTGGCCGAGACCGGCGCGCCGACCCGCGCGGCCCTGGCCGCCGAATTCCCGACCGTCGCCGCAAAGGCCGCGGCCGCCTCGCGCACCTCCGGCGGCGGCAGCTTCCTGGACCGCGCCATGAGCGCGCTGAACTCCATCATCACCGTGCGGCGGGTCGACGACCTGACCGGCGCCGAGGCCGACGCCGTGCTGGCGCGGGCCGAACGCCATGTCGCCGACGGCGACCTGGAAGGCGCGCTGAAGGAGCTGCAGAGCCTGCCGGCCTCCGGCCAGAAGGCGATCGCCCCCTGGACCGAGAAGGCCCGCCACCGGGTCGAGATCGAAGAACGCATCGCGGCCCTGCGCACCGACGCCCTGCGCGAACTGGCCGCCCGAACGTCCGGAGCCGCCGCGTGATCCGCGCCGCCCTCGTCTTCCTGTTCGTCCTGGTCGTGCTGGCCGTCGCCTTCGCGGTGGCCGGCGATCCCGGCTCGGCCCACCTGATCTGGGGCGGCTGGCGGGTGGACACCACCGCCGCCATGGCCGCCATCCTGGTCGGCGTGCTGTCGCTGATCGCGGTCGCCTTCTGGCGGATCGGTCTGTGGATCGCCGAGGCGCCGCGCCGGGCCGAACGCGCCCGCGTCGAGAACCGCCGCCGCCAGACCGCCGAGGCGCTGAGCCGCGGCTACCTGGCCCTGGCCGCCGGCGAGGGCCCCGAGGCGCGCCGCCTGGC
>NZ_JAAIVC010000327.1 GCF_010975005.1 Caulobacter sp. 17J65-9
ATGCCCAGCAGCTCGGACTCGGCGCGCACCCGGGCGATCGGCAGGGTCGGCCCGGCCAGCGACCAGGCGCGCACCTTGCGGGCCTCCTCGGCGACGGCGGTGCGGAAGCCGGCCGCCCCACGGGCCTCGGCCGCCTGCTGCAGGGTCAGGCTCATCGCCTGCGCCTCATCGCTCGCGTCCCGCGCCGCCTGGGCCCGGTCGAGGGCGGCGAAGGCCCAGACCGAGGCCAACACGGCGACCAACGCCACGGCCAGGGCGCGCTCGCGCGGCGACATCCGAAGCCGCTCGATCAGGCGGGTCAGGGCCAGGGTCGCCGCCTCAGCCATGCGCGCCCGCCAGGTCCGCAGACAGGGTCACCGCCTCGCCCGTGCCGTCCGACTTCACGGCGACGCCGCGCAGGGACGGCTCGGCTTCCAGCGCGGCGGCGAGCTCGGCCAATGCGTCGGGATCCGAAGCCGCGAGCCGCATCTTCAGGCCCCGCCCGTCGACGCTCCAACTGGACGGCTCCAGGCCGAAGTCGCGGCAGACGCGAAACGCGTCGGCGGCCGCCAGGAGCGGCGTGGCGGACGCCGCATGGGTCTGGAAGCCGCGGATCAGCGCCAGGTCGGCCAGGGTGCGGACCGCGGCCGGACCCGTGCGGCCGGCGCGATAGACCTCGGCCCGGTCCAGGGCGGCGGCCTCCTGGCGATGGTAGTAGATCGACTGGGCGGTGAAGCAGGCGCCGAGCGCCGCGGCCCCGACCGTGACCGCGGCCGCCCAACGCTCGACGCGCGGCCAGCCCGCCCGCGGATCGGCGCGTAGGACCGAGCGTGCGC
>NZ_JAAIVC010000328.1 GCF_010975005.1 Caulobacter sp. 17J65-9
GGGTCCGGCCGCCGCGCGAACAGGGCGTTCAGCCGGGCGGCGACGGGCAGGCGCAGCAGGGCGGCGGCGCGCGGGCGTCCGGCGCCCCAGCGCAGAGCCTCGCCCCAGCGGCCCTTCTTCAGGGCTTCGACGATCTCGCCGAACACCAGGGCGTCCTTGACGCTGCGTCGGCGCCGCTCGACCTCGCGCAGCACCTCCGGCGTGGGCGCGACCTCCCGCAGCTCGAAGTCCGCGGCCAGGCTGGCCCGCAGCTGGGCCGGCGTCAGCCGGTGCGACAGCGAGCCAGGACGGCGGCGGTAGAAATAGGTGGGCTGCGGATAGGTCCGCAGCCGCAGGCCGGCGAACATCAGCCGCGCGACCAGGTCGAAGTCCTCGGTGAGGAACAGCCGCTCGTCGTAGGTCACGCCGCTGCGCCGCAGGGCGTCCATCCGGATCACCGGCTTCAGATAGCCCAGCGCCGGGCCGCGACCGAAGAACCGGTTCGAGCGGACATAGGCGACCGGGTCGATCCACTGCGGGGCCTGGGCCAGGGCGCCGGTGAAGAACAACCGCGTCGTCTCGGAGTCGGTGTCGGAGAACAGCAGCAGGTCGTCGGCGACCATCTCGGCCCCGTCCCGCTCGGCCGCCTCGATCAGCTGGCGGAAGCGGTCGGGGTGGACCAGGTCGTCGCTGTCCACCACCGCGACCCAGCGGCCGCGGGCGGCGCGCAAGGCCCGGTTGCGGGCGGCGGCCGGTCCGCCGGCGGTCTCGGCGGTGAGCACCCGCACCCGCGGGTCGCGCTCGGCCATGCGCCGGACGCGCGCGACGCTGT
>NZ_JAAIVC010000329.1 GCF_010975005.1 Caulobacter sp. 17J65-9
GCCGAGCGGGCCGCGGCGGTCCAGTGGCTGGAGCCCCTGCTGGGCCGGATCGCGCCGGGGCGGGCCCTGGTCGCGCCGGGCGCCCAGGCGGTGCTGAACGCCCTGCTGGTCAGCGTGGTGCGCCCCGGCGGCACGCTGGCGGTCGAGCCGCTGACCTATCCGGGCCTGCTGTCGCTGGCGCGGCATCTGGGGATCGGCCTGGTTCCGGTCGAGGTCGACGCCGAGGGCGTGACGCCCGAGGGGCTGGAGCGGGTTTGCGCCGAGCGTCGGCCGCAGGCGCTGTATCTGATCCCCACCATCCAGAACCCGACGACCGCGACCATGAGCGTCGCGCGGCGCGAGGCCGTGGCCCGCATCGCCGCCGCCCACGACCTGGCGATCATCGAGGACGACGCCTACGGGCTGCTGCCGGAGACGCCGCTGCCGTCCATCGCCCGCTTCGCGCCGGAGCGGACCTGGTACGTCTCCACTCTGTCCAAGTGCCTGTCGCCGGGTCTGCGCGTGGCCTTCGCCGTCGCGCCCGACACGGACGGGGCCGAGCGGCTGTCGGCGGCGCTCAGGGCGGCGACAGGCATGGCCTCGCCGCTGTCCAGCGCCCTGACCCTGACCTGGATCCGCGACGGCGTCGCTCAGGACCTGCTGGCCGGCGTGCGGGCGGAGGCGGGCGCGAGGCGCGCCCTGGCGGCCGACGTCCTGCCGGGGGCGATCGGCCATGCGCAGGGCATCCACGTCTGGCTGGACCTGCCGCCGGCCTGGGACCGCTTCGCCCTGGTCGACGCGGTGCGCGCGCGCGGCCCCGTAGG
>NZ_JAAIVC010000032.1 GCF_010975005.1 Caulobacter sp. 17J65-9
CCTCGCAGCGGTCCCGAGCCATCGCGCGCGGCGGCGCGGCGGCGGCCGGCGCCCTGGTCGCGGTCGCCCTCCTGGCGGTCGCGCACGCGGACGGCCTGCCTCAATTCTCCCTGGCGCGTTTCGGCGCTCGCCCGCAGGCCGAGACGATGCAGGCGAACCTCGCGATCGGCGGCGGGGAGGCCGCGCCGGAAAACGTCATGCTGCCGTGGCCGGGCCGCGGCGCGCAGATCCGTTCAGGCGGACTGGAGCTGTCGTTCGAGGCGGCCCGCGGCGACGGCGGCGCGCGGCTGAAGGTGCGTGACGCGCGAGGCGAGACCGTCGCCCTGTCCGTGCCGAACGACGCCGAGTTGGACGGCGCGCGCTTCGGCGTCGGCCGGCTGGAGCCCGACGGCCGCGGCGCCTCGGTGATCCTGGCCTATCGCATCCGAGGCGAGGCGGGCGCGCAGCTGAGGGTGGCCGCCCCCGTCGACCGCGGCTGGAAGGTCGTCGACCTGGGGCCCCGGCCGGGCGCGCCCCTGGAGGTGTTTCCGGAGGAGCTCGACGGAGACGGCGTCGCGGAGTTCGTGCTGCCGGACACGCGCTTCGCGTCGGTGTTCGGGCCGCCGCGGCAGGCCCTGTTCCCCCCGCAGATCCTGCAGGTGCGCGCCGGACAGGTCGTGGACGTCTCGGACAGCGGCCGCTTCGTCGCCGTCTTCCGCGCCGACATGGAGGCGGCCCGGCCGATCTGCGCGCTCGGGTCGAACAGCGCCTGCGCCGCCTTCGTGGCCGACGCCGCGCGGGTGGGGCGGCTGGAATGGGCCTGGTCGGTGATGCTGCAGAGCTACGACCGCAAGGCGGGCTGGCCGCTGCCGGCCGGATGCGAAGACGATCGCGCGCCTTGCCCGTCAGGTCAGGTGCGGCGGTTCAGCGGCTATCCCGCGGCGCTGGAAGATTTCCTGCGGCGCAGCGGCTACGTCCGTGCCCACATCGACCTGGGTGAAGAGGCGCCGCCGGTCACCCCGCCGGCGTCGCGCGCCGCAACGCGATAGCCCCGCGCCAGGCCTGGACGGCCAGGATCAGGCTGAACAGATCGACCAGAGCGTTCAGTCCCTGCGTGACGCTGAAGGCGGTGACCGCCAGCCACACGTCCCCGGCCGTCTCCACGACCACCCACAACAGCAGCAGGCCCGCCGCGACAGCCGAGGCGCGGGCGGTCAGGCCCCAGGCCAGCGCGCCGGCGACGCAGGCGACCAGCGCGATCGTCACGAGCATCGTCGGGTTCACGGCTTGCGCCAGGACCAGCGCGTAGCTCAGGACGAGCAGACCGGTGGCCCACACGCCGCCGCGGGCCAGCGCCCGGGCGTGGGCGTCGTCGTCGATCGCGACCAGCGGGTTCCAGGAGAAGTCGGCGGTCTGCGCGCGGGTGTCGGACATCACGCCCGTCCTTTCAGCTTGCGGGCGGTCGGCAGGTCGACGACCGCGTTCTTTTCAGGCTCCTGCGCCGGACGCGCGCCCAGCGTGCGCAGCCGCCAGGCCAGCACCGGCAGCAGGGCGAAAGCGATGCCGGCGACGTCGGCGACCACGTCCTTCACGTCCGAGTCGCGATGGATCATCGGCAGGGCCTGCAGCACCTCGATCATGACGCCCAGCCCCGTGAGGGCGAGGGCGATGACCGCCAGGGGCGCGCGCGGGAAAGCCGGAATAGCCAGCAGGGTGACCACGTAGAAGGCGGTGAAGTGGGCGAGCTTGTCCCAGAGGAACAGGCTCTGGTCGTCGCCGGACGGAATGAGCGCATTCCACAGGGCGAAGCCGGCGGCGCCGAGGAAGGCGGCTTTCGCCAGCACGCCCAACGCCGTGGGCAGGCGATCTCGAAAAGTCATGACACCCCAACACCCGAAGCGGCGAACCGCTGCGAGCGGTTTAGGGCGCCGGCGGCCGCATATCTAGGCCGCGAAGCGGTGTGCGGGGCGCGCGCCGCCGGGTGGCGGGTTTCTGCAAACAACTGCAAATATCTGCAAGCTGGCTCCGACTCGACAACTTGTGTTTCGGCGTTCGTCGAGCGCTGTAAAGGGCGCGCTGATTGCAAAGCCGGTCCGACCGTGCACAGATACCCCCAGAAAAAGACTGAAAACGGCCGTTCGGGGGGACGACCATGAAGGCGCGCCTGAGCTTCTTCCAGATCTGGAACATGTGTTTCGGGTTCCTGGGCATCCAGATCGCGTTCGGCCTGCAGAACGCCAACGCCAGCCGCCTTTTCCAGACGCTGGGGGCGGACATGAGCGCCCTGCCGCTGCTGTGGATCGCCGGGCCGGTGACCGGGCTGATCGTCCAGCCGCTGGTCGGCCATTTCAGCGACCGGACCTGGGGGCGCCTGGGCCGTCGTCGGCCCTACTTCTTCTGGGGCGCCGTTCTCACCACCGCCGCCCTGTTCTTCATGCCCACGGCCCCCGTGCTTTGGATGGCGGCCGGCGCGCTGTGGATCCTGGACGCCTCGGTCAACGTGACCATGGAGCCGTTCCGCGCTTTCGTCGGCGACCTGCTGCCCGAGGAGCAGCGGACCACCGGCTACGCCATGCAGAGCTTCTTCATCGGGGTGGGCTCGGTGTTCGCCTCGGCCCTGCCGTGGATGCTCTCCCACTGGTTCGCCGTCAGCAACGAGGCCCCAGGGGGCGGCGTGCCGGAGTCCGTGCGCCTCGCCTTCTACATCGGCGGCGCCATGCTGCTGGTCGCGGTGCTGTGGACCGTGCTGACCACCCGCGAGTACAGCCCCTCCGAAGTCGAGGCGTTCGAGCGCGCCGAGCGCCCGGCCGAGCCGGAAGCGCGCAAGGCGCCGCCCTTCTTCGCCAGCGGCCTGATCTGGACCGTGGTCGGCGCGGCCGGCGCCGTGCTGATCCAGCATTTCGGCCTGGAGAAGGAGCTCTACATCCTCGCCGGCACGGTCGCCGGCTTCGGCCTGGTCCAGCTGCTCGCCGGCTGGCGCCGCCGCGGCAGGGCCGCCAGCGAGGGTCTGTTCGAGATCGTCGAGGACTTCTTCCACATGCCGGCGACCATGAAGCAGCTGGCCGTGGTCCAGTTCTTCTCGTGGTTCGGGCTGTTCGCCATGTGGATCTTCACGACCCTGGCGGTGACCCAGGTGCATTACGGGACCACCGACACCGCCTCGAAGGCCTACAACGAGGGGGCCGACTGGGTGGGCGTTCTGTTCGCGGTCTACAACGGGGTGGCGGCGCTGGCCGCCTTCCTGCTCCCGATGCTGGCCAAGCGGATCGGCCGGCGCGCCTGCCACGCACTGAACCTGTGCCTGGGGGGCCTGGGCCTGCTGTCCTTCTACTTCATCGCCGATCCGAAGCTGCTGTGGATCGGCATGATCGGGGTCGGCTTCGCCTGGGCCTCGATCCTGTCGGCGCCCTATTCGATCCTGGCCGGGGCGGTGCCGGCGAGGAAGATGGGCGTCTACATGGGCATCTTCAATTTCTTCATCGTCATCCCGCAGCTGGTGGCCGCGACCATCCTGGGCCTGACCCTGAAGACCTGGTTCAACAGCGAGCCGATCTACGCCCTGGTGCTCGGCGGCGGGTCCATGTTCGTGGCGGCGGTTTGCATGTTCCTGGTCCGCGAACCGGCGCCCGGCCGGGCCGGGGACGAAGCGCTGGCGCCCTCACCCGCGGCCTGACCCCAGGCTTTCGTCCGGTTTCGTCGCAGGCGCCCTTGCGGAAACCTGCGGCGACGCCCTATGTGCGCTGAAAATATTTGCAGCAAACATTTGCAGTGGGCGGGGCGTGGTGAACAAGAGCGTCACAAGGCTGGAGGACCTGGCCAAGCTGGCCGGGGTTTCGATCTCCACGGTCTCGCGCGCGCTCAACGACAGCCCCGCGGTCAACGCCCGCACCAAGCAGCTGATCTGGAAGCTGGCGCGCGAGCGGGACTATCCGTTCCGCAACTACATGCCGGCTGGCCCGATCGGGGCCGAAGCGACCATCGCCATCGTGGTGCCGCGCCCGCAGGGGCGCGAAGGCGGCCTGTCCGACCCGTTCTTCCTGGAGCTGTTCGCCGGCGTGGGCGAAGCGGCGCGCGAGCGCGGCTGCGACGTGCTGGTCAGCCACGTGGCGCCGTCCAGCTATGAAGACCTCTACGCCGCCATGACCACCAGCCGCGCGGACGGGGTGATCTTCCTGGGCCAGAGCTCGCTGCACACCGCCTTCAACCGGCTGGCCGAGAGCGACCGGCGCTTCGTGGTCTGGGGCGCGCAGCTGCCCGACCAGAACTACTGCTCGGTCGGCTCCGACAACCCGCTGGGCGGCCGGCGCGCCACCCTGCACCTGCTCCGGCTGGGCCGTAAGCGGGTGGTCTTCCTGGGCGACACCGAGGCGCCTGAAGCCATGCAGCGTCACCGCGGCTATCTCGACGCCCTGCGTCAGAGCGGCCTGCCGGTCGACCCGGACCTGATCGTGCCGGCCCACTTCGAGGTGGAATCGGCCGAGGCCAGCGTCGATTCGCTGATCCAGCGCGGCGTCGACTTCGACGGCGTGGTGGCGGCCTCCGACCTGATCGCGCTGGGGGCCATCCGCGCCTTGCGCAACAACGGCCTGACCGTGCCGGGCGACGTCTCGGTGGTCGGCTACGACAACGTGCCGTTCTCGCGCTACAGCCGCCCGGCCCTGACCACCATCGCCCAGGACACCGCCAAGGCCGGCCGCCTGCTGGTCTCCAAGCTGCTCGACGCCAGCTCGCGCGGCGCCCGCTCGGAACGGGTGCCCACCGACCTGATCGTGCGGGAGTCCTGCGGGGCCTAACCCGCGCGGGCGCGCATGCGGGCCAGCACGTCGGTGGCGGCCCAGTCGGTCTCGCGCAGCGGGGGATAGTCCCAGCGGTAGAGCGTGCCGCCGAACGGGCGGGCCACGTCGCGGCGCTCAAGCTCTTCGTGGAAGCGGCGGAATTTCAGGCTCTCGCCGTCCATCTTGAGGATGAACACCGGCTTGCCGGTCGAGGCGGCCTCGGTGGCCATGTTGGTCGAATCCTCGGTGACCAGCACGTAGTCGGCCGCCGCCAGGAAGGCGAAGTAGGGATTCGCGCCCTCGCCGTCCCAGACCACGCCGGGCAGGGGCTTCAGCCGGCTGGCCAGCAGGTCGCGCGCCCGCTGCGGCGTGCGGCGCGAGAAGGTGACCATCACCGAGCCTTTCTCGGTCTCCACCGCCAGGGCGATCTCGGCGGCCAGGCGCGAGGCCCGCTCGGGCGAGATGTCGAAGGCCTTGGACTTGCCGCCGATCAGCACCGCCACGCGCGGGTGGGGCAGGGGATCGACCAGCTCGCGGAAACGGATCAGGGCGTCGTCCAGCTTTTCCGGGGTGACCCGGTGCGGCGAGCCGGTGATGTCGATGACGTTGGGGCCGACCACGCGGTCGTGCCTGGGCGGCACCACCGCGTCGAACATCTGCGGCGGCCAGCGCGGATCCTGGACCTGGACCACGAAGGTCTTGCCCTTGGTCCAGCGGCGCATGCGCAGCGAGAACGGCATGGTCGCCCGGCCGGCGGCGATCCACAGGTCCGGCCACGGCGGCTCGATGGGATCGGCGTCGGCGGCCAGGAACCGGCGCGGCTGCAGCTTCAGCCCGGTGGGAAGCCGGTCGTAGTTTTCGCGGAAGCGGACGTGCTTGCGCACGATGGAGGCCGGCGTCAGGCGGGCGACCGCCTCGGCCAGGCCCAGGGCCTGATTCTCGATCCCGGCCCGGCCGTCGGACACGGCCCAGATGGTGATCGGCCGTTCGTCCATGCGCGCGAAAAGGCGCGCCGCCGAGGGCGTCGCCAAATCGCGGTCGTCTGGAGGCGTTTCGGACACGCCCGATTTAGCGTCGGAAACTGCGGAGGGAAAAGAGGCGCCGACGAATCGTCAGCGCCACTCGACCTTGAGGATCTCGTAGGCCTTCACGCCGCCGGGGGTGTTCACCTCCACGACGTCGCCGACCTCCTTGCCGATCATCGCGCGCGACAGCGGCGAAGAGACGGAGATCTTGCCGCCCTTCACGTCCGCTTCGTGCTCGCCGACGATCTGGTAGCTGGCCTCTTCCTCGGTGTCCTCGTCCACCACCGAAACGGTGGCGCCGAACTTCACCTGCGAGCCGGACAGCTTGGACACGTCGATGACCTGGGCGCGCGAGATCTTGTCCTCGATCTCGGCGATCCGGCCCTCGATCCAGCCCTGGCGTTCCTTGGCCGCGTGGTACTCCGCGTTCTCAGACAGGTCGCCGTGGCTGCGCGCCTCGGCGATGGCGGCGATCACGTTCGGCCGCTC
Source organism: Caulobacter sp. 17J65-9 (assembly GCF_010975005.1). Lineage (GTDB taxonomy): Bacteria > Pseudomonadota > Alphaproteobacteria > Caulobacterales > Caulobacteraceae > 17J80-11. The sequence continues at coordinate 6,269 of NZ_JAAIVC010000032.1, forward strand.
CACCGACTTGAGACGCTTCAATTCTTCGTCGAGGGCCCGATAGCCCTCGGCCGTCATCGGCACTTTTTCCATGTGCGATTGGGTTCGCTTAGTGCGCCCGGGAGGAAAGGCAAACCACCCGATCGCGGGCGAAATACGATCGGGGTGGAGAGCATATGATCAACCCCCGCCCGACTTCAAGCCGCACGGGCGACGATATGGCGCAGCTCTTGTGGGCGACCCACCCGCGCGGCATGGTCGCCGCAAGGGGGAGAGTTCATGCTTCGCACGTTAATGGCGACCGCCGGCGCCGTCTTGGTCATGACAGGGGCCGCGTCGCCGACTGGCGCGGCGGCGCCGACTCCCTCGGTGGAAGCCTACGGGCGGCTCCCGGCGCTCACCCTCGTGCGGCTGTCGCCGTCGGGCGAGCGGCTTGCCTATATCGCGGAAGAGGGCGGCGACCGCGTGCTGGTGGTCACGAACACCTATGGCGAGCCGTTGGTCCGCACGCCGGTGGGCGACGCCAAGGTGCGTGACATTCGCTGGGCCGGCGACAACTTCGCGCTCGTCCAGTTGAGCAAGACCTACAATCTCGGCTGGTACTACAGCGGCGCGCACGAGCTGTCCCAGGTGCTGGTCGTCGACCTCGCCGGCGGCAAGTCCTACTGGGTGTTTGAGCGCGGCCGGATGGTCAACAGCGTGTTCGGGGTCTACGGCCTCGTTCAGCACGACGGGCGTTGGTACGGCCACTTCGGGGGCGTCGCGCTCGAGTCGGGCAAGGACATCATCGAGGACGGCTATGTCGACCTCTATCGGGTCGACCTGGCGACCGGAGAGACCAAGCGGTTGGCGAGCGCCTCCGACCAGGAGCGCGACTGGGTGGTCGGCGCCGACGGCTCGATCCTGGCGAACTCCGCCTACGACAGCGGCTCCACCCAGTGGCGGCTTTGGGCCGGGGATGACCGCAAGCGGCTGATCGCCGAGGAGAAGGACCCCTACGGCGGCGGCAACCTGGTCGGGCTCGGCCGGACCACCGGGTCGGTGGTCTACGGCTCGCACGGCGCGGACGGCGCGATGATCTACCGGGAGGCCGACGGCCCCGGCCCGGGCGTCGCCCTTGCGGACGCCAAGCCGATCGCCGGCTTCCTGCGCGACCCGGCGACCGGCCTGCTGATCGGATACAGGACGAGCGGCGACCAGCAGGAGGACGTGCTGTTCTCGCCGAAACTCCAGGCCCGCGTCCGCGGCACACGCAAGGCCTTCCCGGCCGATCAGCTGATGAGCCTGGTCTCCTGGAACGCCGCCTTCGACCGGATGGTGGTGTTCACGGAAGGGCCGGGGGAATCCGGCACCTATTGGCTGGTGGACATCAAGACCGGCCGGGCGGACGACCTCGGCCGCACCTATCCGGCCGTCGAGCCCGAGCACGTCGGGACCTCGCGGATGATCGACTACAAGGCCGCCGACGGCCTCGCCTTGCGCGGCGTCCTCACCCTGCCCCCGGGACGGGAAGCGAAGGACCTGCCGCTGGTGGTGCTGCCCCACGGCGGCCCGCAAGCCCGCGACGGGCTGGGCTTCGACTGGTGGGCGCAGGCCTTCGCCTCGCGCGGGTATGCGGTGTTTCAGCCGAACTTCCGCGGGTCGTCGGGCTATGGCGCGGCCTTCGTCGACGCCGGCCACGGCGAGTGGGGCCGCAAGATGCAGACCGACATCTCCGACGGGATCGCGGCCCTGGCCGCCCAGGGCGTGGTCGACGCCAAGCGGGCCTGCATCGTCGGCGGCAGCTACGGCGGCTACGCGGCCCTGGCCGGGGTGACCGTCCAGAACGGGTTTTACCGCTGCGCCGTGTCGATGGCGGGCATCTCGGACCTCTCGGCCATGCTGCGCTGGGAAGCCGACCGGCACGGCCGGGTCAGCGAGGAGATGCGCTACTGGAAGGACTTCATGGGCGCGAAGTCCTGGTCCGACACCTCGTTGCGTGACATCTCTCCTGCCGAACTGGCCAAGCGCGCCGATGCGCCGGTCCTGCTGATCCATGGCAAGGACGACACCGTCGTCCCCATCGAGCAGAGCCGGATCATGGAGCGGGCGCTCAGGCGGGCCGACAAGCCGGTGGAGTTCGTCGAACTCCCCGGCGAGGATCACTGGCTCTCCGGGGCCTCCACGCGCGTCTCCATGCTCAGGGCCGCCGTGGCCTTCGTGGAGAAGCACAATCCGGCCGACGCCGCCCCGACCGGCAGAGTGGCGCCGTAGGCCGTCGTCAGGCCGCCCGCGCCGACAGCGCCGCCAGCAGGGCGGCGGTGTCGACGACGGTGGCGAATTCGTAGCCCAGGGTGGCCAGGTGGGCGCGGTGGACGTCTTCGGCCTTCACCGTCCCGCCATGGCCGTCGGGCAGGTCGAAGCAGTCGCAAGCGTCGCCGACCAGGATCATGCGGTAGCCGAGATTGGCCCCGACCCGCACGGTGGTGGACACGCACATGTCGGTGGAGACGCCGAAGGCCACGACCGTGTCGACGCCCAGCCGGCGCAGGCGCAGGTCCAGGTCGGTGCCGATGAAGGCCGAGTTGACGCTCTTGCTGACCAGCGGCTCGCCGGGCCGCGGTTCGAAGCCTCCGCGCAGCGCGTTGCCGGGCGATCCGGCGACGAACACGCTGCCGGGCTCCACCGAGTCGTGGCGGACGTGGATCAGCGGCCGGCCGGTGGCGCGCCAGGCGGCCAGCAGGGCCAGGCCGTTGGCGTCCAGCCGGTCGTTCCAGCGCCGCGGCCAGGGCGGCCCGTCGAAGCCGCGTTGCATGTCGATGGGCAGGAGGACGGCTTTGGCGAGGTCCATGGCGGGCTCCGGAGCTGAGGCCCGCAGGGTGGAAGCGAACCGCGCCGGTTTCACTCGTCATTGCGTCGCGCCGACCGGCGATCTGGCGGCGCGGACGCTGGGCGGCTAGACGTTTCGACGTGATTCTCGACGACAAGGACCGCCAGCTCATCGCCGCCCTCACGCACGACGCGCGCGAGCCGCTGGTGGCGCTCGCCCGGCGCGTGGGCCTCTCGCGCAGCGCCACCCAAGCCCGCCTGGCGCGGCTGGAGCGCGCCGGGGTGATCGAGGGCTACACCGTGCGCCTGGCGCCCGGGGCCGAGACCGCCGGCGTGTCCGCCCTGCTGTCCGTGACGCTGGAGCCGGGCCGGACCTGCGCCCAGGTGCTGCCGGCCCTGTCGGGCGTGCCGGAGATCACCTCGGCCCGCTCGCTGGCCGGCCCCATCGACTTGCTGCTGGAAGTCGCCTGCGCCAGCCCCGAGGCGCTGAGCGCGGTGCGCGAGCGGGTGGCGGCCACGCCCGGCGTGGCGGCGGCGACCACCCACCTGGTGCTGACCACCCACTGGCGGCGGGCGGGCTGACATGCAGGTCGCCGCCCTGATGATCGTGGCCTCGGGCGCCGCGCACGCGGTGGTCAACGCCATCCTGAAGTCCGGCCGGGACAAGATGTCGAGCCGCGCCCTGCTGGACGGCTTCAGCGCCCTGCTGGTGTTCCCGGCCGCCTTCTTCATGCCCCTGCCGCACGGCGCCTGGGGCTGGCTGGCGGCCTCGGGCCTGACCCACCTGGTCTACCTGACCTGCCTGGTGAAGGCGTTCGAAGCGACCGACATGAGCGTCGCCTATCCGATCATGCGCGGCCTGGCGCCCGTGCTGGCGGCGGCCGGCGCGGTGCTGGCCTTCGGCGAGCACATCTCGCCGGCCACCGTGCTGGGCGTGGCCCTGGTCAGCTGCGGCGTGGTGATCGTGGGCGCCGGGCGGGGCGTGAACCGGCGCTCGCTGCTGTGGGCGGCGGGCACGGGCGTGACCATCGCGGTCTACACCGTGATCGACGCCCAGGGCGTGCGGGCCGCGCCGTCGGCCGGCAGCTACATCGTCTGGGTGTTCCTGCTGCTGGGCGTCGGCGTCGGCGGGGTGTTCGCCCTGTGGCGCGGGCCGGCCTTCCTGGTCGCCGCCCGATCCGAGTGGCGGGCGGGCCTGACCGCGGGCGCCCTGTCGATCCTGACCTACGGCCTGGCGCTGTGGGCCTACCGGCTGGGCGACACGCCCAGGCTGGCGGCGCTGCGCGAGACCTCGATCCTGTTCGCCCTGGTCATCGCCGTGCTGGTGCTGAAGGAGCCGGTGACCCGCGCCCGGGCGGCGGGCGCGGCGGTGATCGCCGCCGGCGCCGCCGCGCTGTTGCTCAGCGCAGGCTAGCCCAGCTTGTAGAGCCCGCCGCGCTCCAGCGCCCGCTGGTAGGCCGGACGGGCCTGGATCCGCTCCAGGAAGGCCTGCAGCTTCGGGCGGCCCTTGAAGCCGACCCGCACGGCCGCGACCTCGACCGGGAAGCTCATCTGCACGTCGGCGGCGGTGAAGTCGGGGCCGGCGAACCAGTCGGCCTTGCCGAGCTCGGCCTCCCAGTAGTCGACGTGGGTCTTCAGCTGCGGGTCGATGAAGGTCGACTGCGCCCTGGCGGCGACCTTGCTCACCAAGCCTCTCAGCAGGAAGGGCGAGCGTTTGGGAAGGTTGGCGAAGACCAGCTTCAGCAGCAGGGGCGACATGGCCGAGCCCTCGGCGTAGTGCAGCCAGTAGGTGAAGCGCAGCCGCTCCGGCGTCCCGGCGGCCGGGATCAGCCGGCCCTGGCCGTAGGTGTCCAGCAGGTATTCGATGATCGCGCCGGTCTCGGCGATGGTCTTGTCGCCGTCGGTGATCACCGGCGACTTGCCCAGCGGGTGGATCGCCTTCAGCTCCGGCGGGGCCAGCATGGTCTTGGCGTTGCGCTGGTAGCGCTTCACCTCGTAAGGGAGGCCCAGCTCCTCCAGAAGCCAGAGCACGCGCTGCGAGCGCGAATTGTTCAGGTGATGGACGACGATCATGACAGGCCCCCTCCGGCTGCGGTCGAGGTTGCCGCGAGCCCGTCCGGAAAAGCAACCCTCTCGGAGGTCTCAGGCCGACTGGCGGCGGCGCGGGAATTCCATGGCCGCCATCAGGCCCGGCCCGTTGTCCGACAGCACCAGGCGCCCGCCGTGCAGCTTGGCGCAGGCGGCGACGATGGCCAGGCCCAGGCCCGCGCCGGGGGTGGAGCGCGAGCTGTCGACCCGCACGAACCGCTCGGCCACCCGCCCGAGGTGCTCGGGCGGCACGCCCGGGCCGGTGTCGGACACGGTCATCCGCACCTGGCCGTCCGGGGTCTCGGACACCTGCAGGCGCACGTCGGCGCCGGGGCCGGCGTGGACGGCGGCGTTGTGCAGCAGGTTCCCCAGCGCCTGGCGCAGCAGGGTCTCGTGCACGCGGGCGGGCAGGGGGGCCTGGGGCGTGTCCACCACCAGCAGCTGGCCGGCGTCCTCGATCACCGGGCTGAACAGGTCGCCCATCTCGTCGGCCAGGGCGGCCAGGTCGATCACGCCCATGGCGTCGCCCGACAGGCCGGTCTCGGCGCGGGCCACCTCCATCAGGGCCGACAGGGTGGCGAGCGCCGCGTCGACCTCGCCGCGGGCGTGGTCCAGCACGGTGGTGAGCTCGGCGGGCGGCAGGCCGGGGTCGGCGGCGCGGTCCAGGGCGAACTCCACCCGCATCAGCGGCGAGCGCAGGTCGTGGGCGAGGCTGTCGGTGACCGTGCGCAGGCCGGTCATCAGCTCCTCGATGCGGGTCAGCATGGCGTTCAGCGACAGCCCCAGCCGGTCGAACACGTCGCCGTCCGCCCGGGCTTCGGCGCGGGCCGACAGGTCGCCGGCGGCGATGGCGCTGGCGGTGTGGGCGATGTCGCGGGCGCGGCGCAGCATCAGGGCGTTGAAGGCGACCCCGACCGCGGCGACCATCACCACCGCCACCAGCAGGGCCCAGGCGGTGCCGCGGAACAGGGCGTCGCGGAAGGCGTCGCGGGCCTCCAGGTCCTCGGCCACCACCAGGGTCATGCCCCGGCCCAGCGGCTGGGCCAGCACCCGCCACAGCTGGCGCGGCTGGCCGGTCTCGGCGACCGTGCGCCAGCCGTACTTCGGCAGCTTGATGCTCTCCAGGTCGGCCCCGGCGATGGTGCGCCCGGCCTTGTCGACCAGGGCGTAGTGGAAGCCGTCGGCCGAGCCCAGCCGTTCGCGCCGGTCGATAGCCGCGCCCAGCGCCTCGACGCCTTCCTCCCGCGCATAGGTGACGAAGTAGTCGCGCTCGGAGCGGGCGGTGGCGGCCTGCTGGCGCGAGATCAGCTCCTCGCCGGCGTGGCCGACGATCAGGAAGCCGGCCGCCAGGGCCGCGGCGGCGACCGTCAGGGCGGCCACCGGCAGGATCCAGGGCCGCAGCCGCATCAGGCCTTGTCCGACAGGCGGTAGCCGGTGCCGCGCAGGGTGCGCAGCAGGGGCTTGTCGAAGCCTTCGTCGATCTTCTTGCGCAGCCGGCTGACGTGGGTGTCGATCAGGCCGGTGTGCGGATCGAAGCGATAGTCGAACACCTGCTCCAGCAGCATGGTGCGGGTCACCACCCGGTCCTTGTTGCGCAGCAGGTGCTCGAGCAGTTTGAACTCGCGCGGCAGCAAGTCGAGCGTCCGCTCGCCCCGGGTCACCCGGCGCGACAGCAGGTCCATCGTCAGGTCGCCGCAGGTCAGCACGGTGGCCGGGGCCGCGCCCGAGCGCCGGCGCAGCAGGCTCTGCAGCCGGGCCGACAGCTCCGAATAGGCGAAGGGCTTGATCAGATAGTCGTCGCCGCCGGCCCGCAGACCCTTCACCCGTTCGTCCAGGTGGCTGAGGGCGGAGAGGATCAGCACCGGCGTGTGGATCTCGGCGGCGCGCATGGCCTTCAGCACGCTGAGGCCGTCCAGGCCGGGCAGCATGCGGTCCAGGACGACCGCGTCGAATTTTCCGGTGGTGGCCAGATAGAGGCCGTCGCCGCCTTCGGCCGCATGCTCGACGGTCAGGCCTTCTTCGCGCAGGCCCTTGAGGATGTGGTCGGCGGTGTCGGCGTCGTCCTCGATGACGAGAATGCGCGAACTCATCGGACTCCGCCTGCTGGACGAGAGGAAGATGCTAGACCACTTCCCGCCGAAGTGGACACCGGTTCGGCGAAAAGGAAGTGGTCTACCTTAATGCCGATCTGAGCATTTCCGACCCGATCGGGTCGGAAAGTGCTCGGGCCTCGATCGAGGCCGCGGAGAACCGAAAGGGCGCCGGCGGGGAACACAGGAGGGGGGCAGCCCTTCCCCGCCGGCGCGTCCTGTCAGGCCTTCTCGCAGGCCTTCAGGAATTCCTTCTCGGACTGGGTGTGCTTCTTCTGGGCCTTCCATTCCTTGACGCACTCGGCCTTCTTGGCGTGCGCGGTCGAGGTGGCGGACGGCTTCGCCGGCGCAGCGGCCGGCTGGCTGGTCGCGGCGAACGCGGCCGGGGCGGCGATCAGGGCCGCGACGAAGGCGGCGGAGGTGAGCAGCTTGGTCATGAGGGACACTCCCGAAGGACGCCGGCTCGTCCGGCGCTTCGGGTATCAAAACATCCCCACCTGTCCGCACCCCGACGCCGACCTGACAAATGTGCAAGACGCCGCCGAAGGCTCGCCCAGGCCGAAAAGCAAAAAGCGGAGGCGCACGCGCCCCCGCTTCTTTTCGCCCGCCGGTCAGGGCGCCGGAGCGCCCTGTCGGGATGAGGCTCAGCCGTAGCTCTGCAGCGGCCGCACTTCGAGGGTGCCGGTCTTGACCGCTTCGATGGCGCGGGCGGCGGCCAGGGCCCCCGACGCGGTGGTCTGGTAGGGGATCTTCATCATCAGCGCCGTGCGGCGGATGGAGAAGCTGTCCAGCAGCGACTGGCGGCCCTCGGTGGTGTTGAAGACCAGCTGAACCTCGCCGTTCTTCATGGCGTCGACGATGTGCGGACGGCCTTCCAGCACCTTCTTCACGTAGCCGACCTCCAGGCCCTGCTCCTTGAGGAACTTGTGGGTGCCTTCGGTGGCGATCGCCTTGAAGCCCTGGGCCAGCAGGATGCGGATCGGCTCGACGATCCACGGCTTGTCCGACTCCTTCACCGACACGAAGACGGTGCCCGAGGTCGGCAGCTTGGAGCCGCCGCCCAGCTGGCTCTTGGCGAAGGCGCGGGCGAAGGCCGCCTGGGCGGTCTCGCCCTCACGGATCCAGTCCAGGCCCATGACCTCGCCGGTCGAGCGCATTTCCGGGCCCAGCACGGTGTCGACGCCCGGGAAGCGGGCGAACGGGAAGACCGCTTCCTTCACCGCCACGTGGTTCATCGGCTTCTGGTCGAGCTTGAAGTCGGCCAGGCGCTCGCCGGCCATGACCTTGGCGGCGATGCCGGCGACCGGCTCGCCGATGGTCTTGGCCACGAACGGCACGGTGCGCGAGGCGCGCGGGTTCACTTCCAGCACGTAGATGCGCGGGGTGTCGGAGTGCGGCTCCTCGATGGCGAACTGCACGTTCATCAGGCCGCGCACCTTCAGGGCCCGGGCCATCAGCTCGGTCTGGCGGCGCAGCTCGGCCACCGTCTCCGGCTTCAGCGAGAAGGGCGGCATGGAGCAGGCCGAGTCGCCCGAGTGCACGCCGGCTTCCTCGATGTGCTCGAGCACGCCGGCCACGAACACCGTCTCGCCGTCGCAGATGGCGTCGACGTCCACCTCGGTGGCGCGGTTCAGGTACTGGTCGATCAGGACGGGCGAGTCGCCCGAGACCTGCACGGCCTCGCGCACGTAGCGGGCCAGCTGCTCGTCGTCGTGGACGATCTCCATGGCCCGGCCGCCCAGCACGTAGGACGGACGGATGACCACGGGGTAGCCGACGTGGTGGGCGCCGGCGAAGGCTTCCTCGTCGGTGCGGGCGATGGCGTTGACCGGCTGGTTCAGGCCGATCTCGTTCAGCAGCTGCTGGAAGCGCTCGCGGTCCTCGGCCAGGTCGATGGCGTCGACCGTGGTGCCCAGGATCGGAATGCCTTCCTCTTCCAGCGCGTGGGCCAGCTTCAGCGGGGTCTGGCCGCCGAACTGGACGACCACGCCGACCAGCTCGCCCTTGGACTTCTCGACGTGCAGCAGCTCCAGCACGTCCTCGGCCGTCAGCGGCTCGAAGTACAGGCGGTCGGAGGTGTCGTAGTCGGTCGAGACGGTCTCGGGGTTGCAGTTGACCATGATCGACTCCAGGCCGATCTGGTCGAACGCGAAGGCCGCGTGGCAGCAGCAGTAGTCGAACTCGATGCCCTGGCCGATCCGGTTCGGACCGCCGCCGAGGATGACCGCCTTCTTGCGGTCCGACGGGTTGGATTCGCACTCCGGAACCTGGCCCAGCGCGCCGGTCTCGTAGGTCGAGTACATGTAGGCGGTGTCGGCGGCGAACTCGGCCGCGCAGGTGTCGATGCGCTTGAACACCGGGCGCACGCCCAGGCCGCGGCGCTTGGCGCGCACCTGCTTCTCGGTCAGGCCGGTCAGCAGGCCCAGGCGCTTGTCGGAGAAGCCCTTGGCCTTCAGGCGGCGGAAGGCGTCGGCGTCTTCCGGCAGGCCGGTCTTCTCGAGCTCGGCCTCGGCCTTCACCAGGTCTTCGATCTGGCGCAGGAACCACGGCTCGTAGCTGCAGGCGGCGTTGATCTCTTCGACGCTCAGGCCGTGGCGGAAGGCCTGGGCGATGACGCGCAGGCGGTCCGGGGTCGGCAGGCCCAGCTGGCGCACCACCGCCGCCTTCACCGCGGCCGGATCCTCGGCGTCGTCGACGCCCGGGATGTCCATCTCGTCGAAGCCGGTCAGGCCGGTCTCGAGGCCGCGCAGGGCCTTCTGCGCGCTTTCCTGGAAGGTGCGGCCGATGGCCATGACCTCGCCCACCGACTTCATCGAGGTGGTCAGGGTCGGCTCGGCGCCCGGGTACTTCTCGAAGGCGAAGCGCGGGATCTTGGTGACCACGTAGTCGATCGACGGCTCGAACGAGGCCGGCGTGACGCGGGTGATGTCGTTGGTCAGCTCGTCGAGGGTGTAGCCGACGGCCAGCTTGGCCGCGACCTTGGCGATCGGGAAGCCGGTGGCCTTCGAGGCCAGGGCCGAGGAGCGCGACACCCGCGGGTTCATCTCGATGACGGTCATGCGGCCGTCGCGCGGGTTGACCGCGAACTGCACGTTCGAGCCGCCGGTCTCCACCCCGATCTCGCGCAGGACGTCGATCGAGGCCTTGCGCATGCGCTGGTACTCTTTGTCGGTCAGCGTCAGCGCGGGAGCCACGGTGATGGAGTCGCCGGTGTGCACCCCCATCGGGTCGATGTTCTCGATGGAGCAGATGATGATGCAGTTGTCCGCACGGTCGCGGACCACCTCCATCTCGTACTCCTTCCAGCCCAGCACCGATTCTTCGATCAGCACCTCAGTGACCGGCGAGGCGTCCAGGCCGCGCTCGACGATCTCGCGGAATTCCTCGACGTTGTAGGCGATGCCGCCGCCGGTGCCGGCCAGGGTGAAGCTGGGGCGGATGATCGTCGGCAGGCCGACGAACTCCAGCGCCTCCAGCGCCTGCTCCATGGTGTTGGCGACGCGCGAGCGCGGGCTCTCCAGCCCGATCTTGTCCATCGCGTCGCGGAATTTCTGGCGGTCTTCGGCCTTGTCGATGACGTCGGCCTTCGCGCCGATCATCTCGACGCCGTACTTGGCCAGCACGCCGCTGGATTCCAGCGCCAGGGCGGTGTTCAGCGCGGTCTGGCCGCCCATGGTCGGCAGCAGGGCGTCCGGGCGCTCCTTGGCGATGATCTTCTCGACCATCTCCGGGGTGATCGGCTCGATGTAGGTGGCGTCGGCCACCTCCGGGTCGGTCATGATCGTGGCCGGGTTCGAATTGACCAGCACGATCCGGTAGCCCTCGGCCTTCAGGGCCTTACACGCCTGCACGCCCGAATAGTCGAATTCGCAGGCCTGACCGATGACGATCGGCCCGGCGCCGATGATCAGGATCGAGGAGATGTCGGTGCGTTTCGGCATGGGTACTCGCGCGCGTTGGCGGGCTCGCGCGGGGGGCCGCGCGCCCGGGGTCGGTCGACTTGCAGGTTAAGGGGGCCGTTTAGAGGCGGAGTCGCCTCCGCGCAAGCGGCGAGGGCGTACAGGGCCGCGACACGACGCGCCTTGCCTGTGAATTCTCCCCCCGGCCCCTAGGGGAACTTCACTACGAACAGGGCTGTTGGGGGGACGTCTTTAGCCAAGCCTGCCGCCTGCGACGAGTGGCTTACCAACAAGCGGCGAGACGCGAGGGGAACCCCTATGACCGCTCTTAAGAGAGGGCTGCTGAGCTCGTCCGTCTGCGCGGGAGCGGCGTTCGCGGCCGCCATGACCATTGCGCCGCTCGTCCGCGCGCAGGATCTGCCCGAACAGCAGGACCAGCCGCAGGAGGAGCAACAGTCCGAGGTTGAGGAAATCGTGGTCACCGGCTCGCGCATCCCGCGGCCGAACCAGACCTCGCCCACCGCCGTGCAGGTGGTGACGACGCAGTACATCGAGCAGACCGGCTCCATCAACACGGGCGACATCGTCCGCACCCTGCCGGGGACCGGCGTTTCCTCGATCACGCCGACCAATTCGGGCTTCGCCACCAACGGCAACGCCATCACCACGGTCGACCTGCGCAACCTCGGCGAAGACCGCACCCTGACCCTGGTCAACGGGCGCCGGTTCGTGCCGGGCGTGGTCGGCACCCAGGCGGTCGACTACAGCACCATCCCGACCGGGCTGGTCGACCGGATCGACGTGATCACCGGCGGCGCGTCGGCGGTCTACGGCTCGGACGCCCTCGCCGGCGTGGTCAACATCCTGACCCGCAACGACTTCGAAGGCTTCCAGCTCAACGGCCAGTACGGCATCAGCGATCGCGGCGACGGCGTGCAGTGGAAGGTCGCCGCCCTGGCCGGCTCGCAGTTCCAGGACGGCCGCGGCCACGCCGTGATCAACCTGGGCTACGACCACGTCGGGCCGATCCGGGCGCGCAGCCGCGGCGACGAGGGGATGGCGATCGACGCCGTCAACGCCGTGACCCGCACGGGCGACCCCGACGACCTGAAGGGCCAGATCACCGGCGTGTTCTCCTCGTTCATTCCCGAGGGCCGCTTCCTGATCCCGATCGGCTCGGAGAACGCCACCGGCGTGTTCAACGACGGTCAGGTGTTCCCGTATTCGAACGCGGCCTTCGGGTTCAACCGCCAGGAATTCCGCCTGCTGCAGGTGCCGAGCAACCGCATCTCGACCTGGGGCGAGTTCGCCTACGACATCACCGACAACATGCGGTTCTTCTCGGAACTGGCCTACATCCACACCAACGGGGATTCGCAGATCGAGCCGACCCCGCTGGGCAGCGACCAGGTCTATTTCAACGACCAGGGCTTCGGCGCCCTGCCGAGTTGCGAGGACTTCGACGGCGACGGCGACACCGAGTGCCGGTTCGGCATTCCGCTGACCAGCGCCTCGATCCCCGAGCAGGTCAAGCAACTGGTGCGCGACGCCAACCCGGGACTGACCGACGCGGACCTGGTGGTCGGCTTCGCACGTCGCACGCCCGAGGTCGGCAACCGCGGCAACGAATTCAATCGCGACACCTTCCGCATGGTGTTCGGGGTCGAGGGCGATCCGGTCGAGAACATCCACTACGAAGTCAGCATGAACTACGGTCGTACGGACGACGACCAGACTTCGACCGGCGACATCAACACCGACCGCCTGCGCGCGGCGCTGGACACCGTGGTCGACCCGGCCACCGGCAACATCGTCTGCGCCGACGTCAATTTCCGCGCCCAGGGCTGCGTGCCGATCAACATCTTCGGGCTGAACTCGATCACGCCTGCAGGCGCCGCCTTCATCCGCGCCCAGACCAGCCGTGACGCGGCCATCGAGGAGTGGGTGATCAACGGCTTCGTCACCGGCCACTCCTGGGAACTGCCGGCCGGCGCGGTGGAGTGGGTGGCGGGCTCCGAGTACCGCCAGGAGAAGTCGCGCGACATTCCCGACCCGCTGACCCAGGCGGGCGCCACGTCCGGCAACGCCACGCCGGCCACCGTCGGCGAGTTCAACGTCTACGAGTTCTTCGGCGAACTGCGCATCCCGCTGCTGGCCGACATGGCCTGGGCCCAGTCGCTGGACCTGAACCTGGCCGGGCGCTGGTCCGAGTATTCGACCGTCGGCTGGACCCAGGCCTACGCCGCCTCGCTCGAATGGCAGGCGACCGACTGGGCCAAGCTGCGCGGTCAGTATTCCAAGGCCGTGCGCGCGCCCAACATCAGCGAGCTGTTCCAGCCCGCCCAGCAGGACTTCCCCTCCGTGGTGGATCCCTGCGCCGGGGTGACGGTCACGGGCGGCGGCCAGGCGGCGTTCTTCAACGAGCGTCAGAACATCGACGATCCGGCCTCCGTGCTCGCCAGCGGCATCGACGCCAGCACGATCGGCGACCCGATCGCCCAGGCCTGCCTGTCGGATCCGACCGTCGCGGCGCGCGTCGCCCGCAACGGCGGCTTCTCGCAGACCCAGTTCGAGGTGCAGGGCGTCTCCGGCTTCGACACCGGCAACCCCGACCTCTCGGCCGAAACCGGCAAGTCCTGGACCTTCGGCGTCCTGTTCAACCCGAAATTCTATGACTGGCTGTCGCCGCTGTCGGTCTCGATCGACTACTACGACATCAAGATCGACGACCGCATCCAGGCCATCGACGAGCAGGAGCTGCTGAACAACTGCTACGGGCAGGCGTTCGACCCGAGCAACATATTCTGCTCGTCGATCGTGCGCTTCAACACCGGCCCGACGCTCGGCGCCCTGCAGTTCGTCAACCAGAAGCAAAACAACGTCGCCGAGACCACGGCCAAGGGCATCGACGTCCAGGCCAGCTACACCTTCCAGTTCAACGACTACTTCGAGAGCTCGACCGACTGGGGCTCGCTGGTGGCCAGCTGGAACTACACCTGGGTCGACGAACTGGAGACGGTGCCGCTCGCCGGGGATCAGCCGATCGATCTGAAAGGCACGATCGGCGCGCCGGAAAACGCCTGGCTGCTCAACCTGGTCTACAGCCGTGATCAGCTGACCGTGGCGTGGACCACGCAGTACATCGGCAAGTCGAAGATCACCAACAACTCCGACGACATCTTCTTCGGGGCGGAAATCGGCGGCCGGGCCTTCTCCGACATCCAGGCCCGCTACGACTTCAACGACCAGTCGACCATGTTCGTGGGGATCAACAACATCTTCGACGAGTTCGTCAGGGTCGGCGGCACGGACGGCAGCGCCGGCCAGGCGACCGGCTGGACCACCTTCCCCGACGTCTACGACGGGGTCGGCCGGTTCTATTACGCCGGGGTCAAGCTGCAATATTGACGCGGGCTCGGGAGCCTTTTCGCTCCTGAGGCGTTTAGCTTCACGCCAATTCCTCCTGGGCGGCGTGTATGCCCCCAGCCCTTCAAGGCGGCTCCTCACGGAGCCGCCTTTCTTTTTGGCGGCGGGCCGTCAGGCGGCCCGCCTTGCCGGGCACGGCGGGCCGTCAGGCGGCCCGCCTTGCCGGGCTCAGGATTGCGCGTCCATCAGGGCGGCGAAGCGCTCGAACAGATAGAGGCTGTCGGTCGGCCCCGGGGAGGCTTCCGGGTGGTGCTGGACGCTGAAGATCGGGCGGTCCTTCACCTCGAGGCCGCAATTGGTGCCGTCGAACAGCGAGACGTGGGTCTCCTGCACGGGCGCCGGCAGGCTGTCGCGGTCCACGGTGAAGCCGTGGTTCATCGACACGATCTCCACCTTGCCGGTGGTCAGGTCCTTCACCGGGTGGTTCGCGCCGTGGTGGCCCTGGTCCATCTTCACGGTCTTGGCGCCCAGCGCCAGCGCCAGCATCTGGTGGCCCAGGCAGATGCCGAACACCGGCTTGCCGCTCTCCACCAGCTTCTTGATCTCCGGCACGGCGTATTCGCCGGTCGCGGCCGGGTCGCCCGGGCCGTTCGACAGCAGGATGCCGTCCGGATTGCGGGCCAGCACCTCTTCGGCCGTGGCGGTGGCCGGCAGCACGGTGGCGCGGGCGCCGACGCTGGTCAGGGCGCGCAGGATGTTGCGCTTCACGCCGTAGTCGAGGACCACGACCTCGTACTTCGGCTGGCCGGCTTTGGCGTAGCCTTCCGGCCAGGTCCACAGGCCCTCGTCATAAACGAACGGCTGCAGGGTGGTGGCGTCCTTGGCCAGGTCCAGGCCGACCAGGCCGCTCCACTCGCGGGCCTTGGCGACCAGGGCCTCGAGGTCGAACCTGCCTTCCGGGTCGTGGGCGATGACCCCGTGCGGCGAGCCGTTCTCGCGGATGCGCTTGGTCAGCGAGCGGGTGTCGACGCCGGCCAGGCCGACGACGCCGCGGCGCTTCATCCAGCCCTCCAGGTCGCCCTGCGAGCGGTAGTTGGCAGGCAGGGTCGGCAGGTCGCGGAAGATCGCGCCCCGGGCCGAGGTCTCGCCGCCCTGGCCGATCTGCTCCACGTCTTCCAGGTTCACGCCGACATTGCCGACGTGGGGGAAGGTGAAGGCCAGGATCTGGCTCATGTAGGAGGGGTCGGTCAGGATTTCCTGATAGCCGGTCATGGCGGTGTTGAAGACCACCTCGCCCAGCGCCTCGCCGGTCGCGCCGACGCCGATTCCCTGCAGGATCGTGCCGTCGGCCAGGGCCAGCACTCCGGTCGCGCCGCTCATGAGTTTCGTCGTCATCGCAGCGTCTCCTCGGAAATCACACCAGGCTTGCAAAAAGGCGGGCCGAGGTCTTTCCCGGCCCGCCGCGCAAACGGTCGCGTAGGTAGTGATTCAGACAGACGCGGTCAACGCGTTTTCGGTCGCAGACCCGGAGCGAAACGGGTGAGCGCTCAGCAGGCCTTCGAGTTGTACAGGTCCATCAGGTAGTCGAGGCGCTGGTACATCGGCTGCAGCGCCATGGCGTCCTGCGCGAAGGCGGTCATCTGGTCGGCCATCTTGCGCTGCGCCGCGCTCGCCTGCGCCTCGCGGGCCATGGACAGGGCCTGGCCGCCGAACGGGACCAGACTGGCCAGGCTGGACGCGACGGCCCCGCCGCCCCGCATCGCCCCCATCTGGTCCTTCACGCTGTCGTTCATGGCCTCGGCCTGACGGGTCTGTTCGGCCTGGAGTTCGGCGTTCAGGCCGTTGACCTCCTGGAGCAGGACTTCGCAGGTCTTCGCGCGGTCGCCGGCGCGGATCACTTCATAGGGCGCAGGCGCGGCCGCCGGATCGGTCGCCGCCATTGCGAGGAAGAGCAGGGCCGCCAGCATGATTCGAACTCCGTGCGTCGCGCGTTCGACGTCAGCCTGCCCGTCGGTCGGCGCCTGGGCGCGGCGGCTGCGGCGAACCCGGCCCGGGGCGCGGCGAAACCCGCCGCCGCGCCTAACCGAATGTTCACTGGCGGGCGGCGGCGGGGCGCGGCAGAAAGCTTGGCGGAATGCTCTTCACGTCGTCTGGAGGCCCCGGCCGATGCTTCAGTTGCGTCCCAATTGCGAGTGCTGCGACCGCGACCTGCCGCCCGCGACCCAGGCGTTCATCTGCACCTTCGAGTGCACCTTCTGCACCGACTGCACCAACCGGCGCTTCGCCGGCGTCTGCCCGAACTGCAGCGGCGAGCTGGTGCGCCGGCCGGTGCGCCCGCCCGCCGCGCTGGAACGCTTTCCGGCGTCGACGGAACGG
Organism: Caulobacter sp. 17J65-9; assembly: GCF_010975005.1. GTDB lineage: Bacteria > Pseudomonadota > Alphaproteobacteria > Caulobacterales > Caulobacteraceae > 17J80-11. The sequence goes on from NZ_JAAIVC010000032.1 coordinate 22,875, forward strand.
GTGACCAAGCCGCACGCGGGCTGTAAAGCCGGCTGATGCTCACCATCCGCGCCGCGCGCCCCTCAGACGCGCCCCTCGTGCTTCAGCTCGTGCGCGAGCTGGCCGACTACGAAAAGCTGCTCCACGAGGTCGTGGCCACCGAGGCCGACGTCGCCGCGGCCCTGTTCGCCGAGGGCGCGCGCGCTTTCTGCGACATCGCCGAGGTCGACGGCGAGCCGGCCGGCCTCGCCCTGTGGTTCAACAACTTCTCGACCTTCCGGGGCCGCCACGGGATCTATCTGGAGGACCTGTTCGTGCGGCCGGCCTTCCGCGGGCGGGGAATCGGCAAGGCGCTGCTGGCGGGTCTGGCCAAGCGCTGCGTCGAGCAGGGCTATGCGCGGCTGGAATGGGCCGTGCTGGACTGGAACGCGCCGGCCATCGGCTTCTACGAGGGCCTGGGCGCGACCGTGCTGCCCGACTGGCGCGTGTGCCGCCTGACCGGTGAGGCCCTGGAGGCGCTGGGCCGCGCCTAGGCGCTCAGGCGCCCCCGAGCGGCTTGCTTCCCGGCGGGAAGGCGCGGCTCAGGGCGTAGTTGGCCAGCAGGTGCCGGGTGTCCGGAGACGCGTCCGGCACGCCCAGTAGTTCACGAAGTTTCGCCATGGGAACGCGCCATCCGGGCTTGTCGCCGGTTTTGATCGCGGTCGCGAGGCGCGTCTGGGCCTCGGCGCCGAGTGCATTCCAGGCCGCGTCGAGACGGGCTGGGGTGAGCCCTTCTTCAGCTTCGAGGTGACGTTCGCTGTGGGCGCGCTTGGCCGTCGTGAACAGCGTCCAGACCCCCACCTCAGACTCGCCGTCCATCGACAGCCCGCAAGCCTCGGCGGCGCGCGCCATCGGCTTCTTCGTCAGATCATCCAGCATTTCGTCGAACTGGAGCGGAGGCGCCTCCAGCAATGCCGCGCGGGTCTGCGGCTCCAGCCGCTCCCACAGGCACGTGCCGTCCGCAACGGTCCACAGGGGGCCAAGAGGCGGAATTTCGACAGGAGTCGGTGTGATCGGCAGGACCACGCGGGATTTCTCCGCCGCTGTCGCGCCCGTCGCGCAGATGGCGGCCGAGACCGCCATGACCAGCATCCACGCAAGTTTCATTCGCCCCCCGACGCATCGCCCGACGGGGAAGCTAGATCGGCAGGGCCTCCGCGCGCCAGTGGGCGCCTCAGAGCGATTGCTCGGCCACAGTCGCCGCCCGCCGCCGGGTCAGGGCCGAGATCGCCCACAAGGGCGTGGTGGCTAGCAGCACGACGCCGGTGACCTTCAGCAGGTCGGGGTCCGAGGCCGCGATCGCCCAGGCCGAGAACAGGGCGCCGGCCAGGGCCAGCAGGCGTGCGCCCCACCGCGGTCCGGGCTGCGCAATAGCGCTCGCGAAGCGCACCAGGGCCAGGGCGCACAGGCCGTAGACCACCATGAACAGCACGGTGGAGACGTTGATCAGCACCTCGAACTGTTCGCCCAGGGTGGGCGAGGCGGACAGCACCGCCGCGACGGTCATGAGCGCGGTGGTCACCAGGATGTCGCGCACCGGCGTGCGGCTGGGCTCCACCTCGCTGATCGCGCGCGGCAGGAAGCCCTCGGCGGCGGTGGCCCGGTTGGTCTCGGCCGCCACCAGGATCCAGCCGCCCAACGTGCCGATCGCCTTGACCAGGGCGCACACCGCCACCGCGCCCCCGATCGTCGGGCCGGCCAGCCTGGTCACCGCGTCGGCGAACGGCGCGGTCGAGGTCGCCAGCTCGCCGGCCGGGATGATGCCCATGATGGCCACGGTCGCGGCCATGTAGACCACGGCGGCCAGGGCGACGCCGCCCAGAGCGGCTTTGGGAATGTCGCGCTGCGGGTCGCGCACGGCCGCGGCGGCGACGTTGGCGCTCTCGAAGCCGAGGAAGGCCCAGAACACCGGCACGACCGAAGCGGGGATGATCTGGCCCAGCGGCTTGCCCGACGGGTTCCACGAGCCGGTGAACACCTGCGGGTCGAAGTCGATCGCGCCCAGCACGATCACCGCCAGGATCGGCAGCAGGCCGATCAGCAGGGTCAGGCCCGACAGGCGCGCCACCAGGCGCGGGCCCAGCAGGTTGGCGCCGGCCAGCAGCCACATGGCGCCGATGGCGGCGGCGGTGGTCGCGACCGGGCCCTTCAGGGCCGGCACGAAGACGGCGAGATAGCCGACCACGGCGAGCGCGATGGCGACATTGCCGACCCAGCTCGACACCCAGTAGGCCATGGACGAGGCGAAGCCGAACGGCCGGCCCAGCCCGTCGCCGGCGTAGGTGGCGATGCCGTTCACCGTCGGGCGCAGCATGGCCAGGAGCGCGAAGGCCCCGGCCAGCACCAGGCCGCCGGCGGTGGCCGCCAGCCAGGACAGCACGCTGGAGGAGCCCACCGAGGCCAGGGTGGCCGGCAGCAGATAGACGCCGGAGCCGATCATGTTGCCGGCCACCAGCAGGGCGGCCAGGAACGGCCCGATCTTCTTGGTCGTCGTCATCGCCGCCCCCTGGCGTGTCGTCAGTGTCAGTCCACCAGGCAGCCGCCCTCGGCGAAGCCCGGCTCGGTCTCTTCAGCCGCCGGGTGCGGCCGGCGCGCGTGCGCCTGCGCCACCTGGGCCTGGAACCAGGCCACGGCGTTCTCCTGGCGCGGCGACAGGGCGCCGAATTCGTAGACCCCGGCGTCGAGGTTCTGCTGCACCTTCTCGCAGATCCAGGCGTCCTCGGCCGTCAGCCGGTCCGAGGCGGCCAGGGTGTCGTCCATCGGCTCGTCCGCATGGTGCAGGTAGAGGTAGTCCAGCCGGGTGCGGCCGAAGCCGTCCGGGCGCATGTGCTCGATCATCAGGCCGCGGCGGTAGACGTTCACCGCCAGGTTCGGCCAGACCCAGGCCCACAGGCCCTCCTGGGTGCTGCCCTCGGCCGAGGGCACCTCGTGCACGGCGATCTGGCCGTCCATGCGCACCTGGTAGGCGGCGCAATCGACCTCGGCGGCCAGCGTCGGGTGGACCGCGCTGATGTGATAGCCCTCGAGATAGTTCTCGACGTAGACCTTCCAGTTGCAGCCCAGGCTGTGGCTGCGGCGCATGTCGGCGGCCGGGATCTCGATGTTCCGTTCGCGCCACAGGGCCTCGAGCGGCTGCAGCGTGTCCATCAGCGGCGCGGCGTCGGCGTCCAGGTTCACGAACACGAAGCCGCGCCAGGTCTCCACCCGGATCGGGAACAGCGGGAAGTTGCGCGGGTCGAAGCCTTCGGCCGCGCCGAAGCCGACCGCGCTGCGCAGGCGGCCGTCCAGGGTGTAGCGCCAGCCGTGATAGCGGCAGACGAACTCGCCCTCGCACTTGCCGGCGCTCTCGCCGACCAGGGGCCCGGCGCGGTGGCGGCAGACGTTGTGGAAGCCGTTCAGCGCCCCGTCCTTGCCGCGCACGACCACGACCGGGAAGCCGGCGATCGAATCGGCCAGATAGTCGCCGGTCTCGGCGAGATCGCGCTCCAGCCCCAGGAACTGCCAGCTTTTCGCGAACACGCCGTGGCGTTCGCGCTCGAAGGCTGCGGGACTGCGATAGAGCTCGGCGCGGGCGGTGGTCAGCATTCGCGATGTTCCGCACGCCTGTGGGCGCGGGTCAACGTGGACAAACTGTACCGTAGGCGTATGAACTCGTTCGAGATGTCGGGGGCCGGCGTGCGAGACTTGATCGCATTGCGGACGGGGGCCGCCTCGGGGAATGATCGCCGGTGCGATTCGATGATCGATTCCTTGACGAGCTGAAGGCCCGCCTCCGTCCCTCGGAGGTGATCGGCCGCAGCGTGAAGCTCAAGCGCCAGGGGCGCGAGTGGGTGGGCCTGAGCCCCTTCACCAAGGAAAAGTCGCCGTCGTTCTACGTCAACGACGACAAGGGTTTTTACCACGACTTCTCGTCGGGCAAGCACGGCGACGTGATCTCCTTCCTGCAGGAGACCGAACGGCTCAGCTTCCGCGAGGCGATCGAGCGGCTGGCGGCCGAGGCCGGCCTGCAGCTGCCGGCCGAGGACCCCCGCGCGGCCGAGATGGAGCACAAGCGCCAGGGCCTGCAGGACTGGCTGGAGCTGGCGGCCAAGTATTTCGAGGCCGAGCTGAAGCGCCCGGGCGCCGCCGACGCGCGCGCCTACCTGGCCAAGCGCGGCCTGCCTGAGGACCAGTGGGGCCGCTTCCGCCTGGGCTATGCGCCGGCCGGACGCACGGCCCTGAAGGACGTGCTGGTCCAGCGCGGGGCCAAGCCCGCCGAGCTGGTCGAGGCGGGCCTGCTGATCTCGCCCGAAGGCGGGGGCCAGCCGTACGACCGCTTCCGCGACCGCATCATCTTTCCGATCGTGGACGGGCGCGGGCGGGTGATCTCATTCGGCGGCCGGGCCATGAACGCGGACGACAAGGCCAAGTACCTGAACGGTCCGGAGACCTCGCTCTTCCACAAGGGCCGCAACCTCTACGGCCTGCCCGAGGCGCGGAAGATCCTGGGCTCGGGCGCGGACGACGCCGCGCCGGTGGTGGTCGAGGGCTACATGGACGTCATCGCCTGCCAGCGCGCGGGCGTGGCGGCCGTGGCGGCGATGGGCACGGCCCTGACCGAAGAGCAGATGGAGCTGCTCTGGCGGATCCACTCCGAGCCGGTGCTCTGCTTCGACGGGGACAAGGCCGGCCTGCGCGCCGCCTTCCGCTCGATCGACCGGGCCCTGCCGCAGCTGAAGGCCGGCCGCTCGTTCCGCTTCTGCCTGCTGTCTGGCGGCCAGGACCCCGACGACGTGCTGCGCGACAAGGGCGCGCTGGCCCTGCGCGACCAGCTGTCCGACACCAAGCCGTTCGTGGAGGTGCTGTTCCAGCGCGAACGCGACGCCGAGCCGTTGGACACGCCCGAGCGCCGGGCCGGGCTGAAGAGCCGCCTGCGCGCGGTCGCGGCCGCCATCCAGGACAAGGATCTTTCCGAGCAGTACCGCAACGACCTGTTCGCCCGCTTCGACGGCCTGTTCCCCCGCGACGTTTCGCCCGGGGCGGCGCCGGCCGGCCGGGGGCGCGGCGAGTGGCGGCGCGGCGGCGCGCCGGTCCTGTCCGGGCCGTCGGAAGG
>NZ_JAAIVC010000330.1 GCF_010975005.1 Caulobacter sp. 17J65-9
CCGTTGCGCTCCACCCCGGCCTCGCGGCTCATGGCGGCGCGCAGTTCGGCCAGCGCCGGGGCCGGCAGGTCGGGCGTGGCCTGCGGCTTGACCAGCCGCGCCGTCGACGCGACTTCCTGGGCGGCGGCCACGCCGGCGCGCGCGCCGAAGGCGGCCGCTTCGAGCAGGGAGTTGGAGGCCAGGCGGTTGGCCCCGTGCACGCCGGTCGAGGCGCATTCGCCGACCGCGTAGAGGCCCGGCAGCGAGGTGCGTCCGTCCGCGTCGGCGGCGATGCCGCCCATGTGGTAGTGCGCCGCCGGCGCGACCGGCATCGGCTGCACGCGCGGATCCAGGCCGGCGCGCAGGCAGGCGGCGTAGACCGCTGGAAACTCGTGCGGGAAGGCCTGGCCGACCGCCTTGGTCGCGTCCAGGAAGGCGCCTTCGCCCGACAGGGCCTGGCGGTGCACGGCGCGGGCGACCACGTCGCGCGGGGCCAGGTCGCCCAGCGGGTGCACCGCGCCCATGAACGGCCGGCCGGCGCCGTCGACCAGCACCGCGCCCTCGCCCCGCAGGGCCTCGGTGGCCAGCGGCGCGGGATCGAGGCCCACGTCCAGCGCGGTCGGGTGGAACTGCACGAATTCCGGATCGGCGATCTCGGCCCCGGCCAGGGCGGCCAGGCCCAGGCCCTCGCCGCGCACGGCGGCCGGGTTGGTGGTCACGGCGTAGAGGCCGCCGACGCCGCCGGTCGCCAGGATGGTGGCGGGCGCGGTCACCTCGATCAGCCGGCCGGCGCGCTCGACCAGGGCGCCGCGG
>NZ_JAAIVC010000331.1 GCF_010975005.1 Caulobacter sp. 17J65-9
CACTATGCCCTCGACCGCCGCCTCGAACGGGCCCGCGTCGCCGACCGCCAGGGCGGCGTACCAGGCGTGGTCGGGCATGGGGCCGAACACCGCGCCGGCCCGCGCCCCGGCCGCCGCCAGGCACGCCCGCGAGTGCGTCAGCCGCGAGGCGGAGCGGCCGCCCGATCCGTCGGTCAGCACGAAGACGGTGGGCCGCACCCGCTCCATCCAGTGGAACAACAGCAGTTCGTGGCCGGGATGGGCGGCGATCAGGATCGGCGACGCGGTCATGGGGCCAGGAACTTCGAAGCTGCACCGTACGTTCCCTGAAGGTCGAGGGAGCGCGCCGCTGGACGTCCTGATCACCAACCTGCTGCTGGCCGAGCGCTCCGGCACCGAGGTGGTGACCGAACAGCTGGCCGACGGGCTGCGCCGCGCCGGCCATCGCGTGGCGGTCTGGGTGTCGAAGGCCGGGGCGCAGGCGCAGGCCATGCGCGACCGCGGCCACGTGGTGGTCGAGCGGCTGGAGCAGCTGCCCTGGCGCCCGGACGTGATCCACGGCCACCACAACGTCATGACCCTGACCGCGCTCGCCGCCCTGCCGGGCGTCCCGGCGGTCCACACCTGCCACGACGCGACCGCCCCGTTCGACGCCGCGCCGCATCATCCGCGGGTGCGCGCCTGGCTGGCGGTGGACGAGCTGTGCCGCGACCGGCTGGTGGCCGACGGCGTGCCGGCCGGGGCGATCCGGCTGATGCCCAACGCGGTCGACGAGGCGCGCCATCCGCCCCGCGCGCGCCTGCCCGCAC
>NZ_JAAIVC010000332.1 GCF_010975005.1 Caulobacter sp. 17J65-9
CACCCGCGGCCCGCGCGAGAGCAGCGGGCCGGGCGTGCGCCCGACAGGCGTGGGCGTCTCGCGCAGGATGTCCAGCACCTGGCGCGCCGCGTCGGCCCGCACCAGGCGCCGCCCGCCCTGGCCCGGCCGGCGCGCGGCGTCTTCCATGGTCCAGGCCAGCGGCTTGGCCAGCCCGTCGTCGGCCAGGGCCGAATACAGCACCGCCAGGTCCTGCAGCGTGATCCCCGCTCCGCCCAGCGCCAGCGCCAGGCCCGCGCCGCGCGTCTGCACCTTCGGGCGGACCAGCCGCACCCCGGCGTTCTCGAGCCTCGCCTGGAACACCTCCGGCCCGATCTTGTCGAGGGTGGAGACGGCCGGGACGTTCAGCGAATTGGTCAGCGCCTCGCGCACCGTCACCTCGCCGTGGAAGGCGTGGTCGAAGTTCTCCGGCTGGTAGTCGCCGAAGCGCAGCGCCGCGTCCTGCAGCTTGGTGTCCGGCGCCGCCAGGCCCTCGTCGAAGGCCAGGGCGTAGACGAACGGCTTCAGGGCCGAGCCGGGCGAGCGCAGGGCGCGGGTCATGTCGACCCAGCCGCCGGTGCGGTCCAGCCCCGCCGAGCCGACCGCGGCGCGCACGGCGCGGGTCTTCACCTCGATCACCACCACCGCCGTGGAGGTCTGCGGCCCCTGCTGGGCGGCGGCCTCGCGGGCCAGCTCCTCCAGCCGCGCCTGCAGGCCCGCGTCCAGCGTGGTGTGCACGGTGGCCTGGGCGCGCGGCGCGTTCGCCGCC
>NZ_JAAIVC010000333.1 GCF_010975005.1 Caulobacter sp. 17J65-9
GCGCGGCCTCGGCCTGTTCGCGCACCGGCGCGTAGAGCGCGGCGTCCTCGCGCGCGACCTCCAGCATGAAGCCGGCCCGGCCGGGCCCCAGCGCCAGGCCGCGCGCCAGGCCCGCCTGGGCCAGGCCCTGCCCGCTCTTCGGGTCGGTCACGCGATCCAGCGCGGCCAGGACGGCGTCGCGGTCGGGAGTGTCGGCCATGGGGTTTTCCTTGCGGGGGCTGCAGGCGGGCTTCATATCCGGGCGCCCGCGCCGCAACGCAAGACGAAGGACACGTGAAGCTGAGCGACTCCGCCAAGGTCAGGTTGATCGCCGGCCCCACCGCCAGCGGCAAGTCCGCCCTGGCGCTGCGCGTGGCCGAGGCGACCGGCGGGGTGATCGTCAACGCCGACGCCCTGCAGATCTATCGCGACCTGCGCGTGCTGTCCGCCCGCCCCTCGGCCGAGGAGGAGGCGCGCGTCCCCCACCGGCTCTACGCCGTGGCCGACGCGTCGGAGACCTGGTCGGTCGGCCGCTGGCTGGAGGCGGCGACCGCGGCTCTGGACGAAATCGCCGCTGAGGGCCGCACGGCGGTCGTAGTCGGCGGCACCGGCCTCTACTTCCGCGCCCTGACCCGCGGCCTGGCCGACGTGCCGGCCATCCCCGAAGCGGTGCGCGCCGAGGCCCGCGCGCGGCTGGACCTGTTGGGCGAGGACGCGTTCCGCGCCGAGCTCCGCGACCGCGATGCCGCCGCCGCCGCCCGCATCGCGCCGGGCGACCGCCAGCGG
>NZ_JAAIVC010000334.1 GCF_010975005.1 Caulobacter sp. 17J65-9
CCCTGGGCCAGCACGCAGGCCAACGTGGCCCTGCCGCTGGAGCTGGCCGGCGTCGCCGACGCCCGTGCGCGGGCCGACGCGGCGCTGGACCGGGTCGGGCTGGCCGGCCATGGCGACGCCCGGCCGGCGCAGCTTTCCGGCGGCATGGCCATGCGCGTGTCCCTGGCCCGCGCCCTGGTCACCGACCCCAGGCTGCTGCTGCTCGACGAGCCCTTCGCGGCGCTGGACGCCCTGACCCGCCGGCGGCTGGTCGAAGACCTGCACCGGGTGTGGGACCAGACCCGACCGGCCGTGGTCTTCATCACCCACGACGTCGAGGAGGCCGTCTACCTGGCCGGCCGCGTGGTGGTGATGACGCCCGGGCCCGGCCGCACGGCGGCGGAGATCGCCATCGACGCGCCCCTGCCTCGGCCCGAGGGCTTCCGCACCTCGCTCGGCTTCCGCGAGACGGTCGCCGCGGTCGAAGCCGCCCTGGCGCGGGCGGAGGCGGTCGCATGAAGCGCCTGACCGACGTCCTCGCGCCGCTGGTGCTGATCGCGCTGTTGCTGGGCGGCTGGGAGGCGGCCTGCCGGCTGCTGGCGGTGCCCGGCTATTTCCTCCCCGCCCCCTCGGCCGTCGGCGCGGCGATCGCGGCGCGCTGGCCCGAGCTGCTGCACGCCGCGGCCAACACCCTGGTCATGGCCCTGCAGGGGCTGGGCGTGGCCGCGCTGGCGGCGGCGGCCCTGGCCC
>NZ_JAAIVC010000335.1 GCF_010975005.1 Caulobacter sp. 17J65-9
GCCCAGCGCCACGGCGTTGCCGCCGCTGCCGCTGACGTTGCCGGCGACCGCGAAGCCGCCGTTGCCGCCGCCGCCGCCGACCGACTGGGCGAACACGCCCATGGCGCCCGCGCCGTGAGTGAGGATGGTCCCGTCGGTGGTGACGTCGACCAGCGAGCCGATGCTGCCCGGGCCGCCGGCGCCGCCGACCGCCGCGCCCAGGGCCACGGCGTTGGAGCCGGATCCGGCCACGTTGAACGAGCCGCTCCAGCCGCCGTTGCCGCCGCCGCCGCCGATCGATTGGCCGACCACGCCGTGGGCGTAGTCGCCCCAGGTGGTGACGTCGTTCAGGCTGTCGAGGTCGATCTCGCCGCCCTTGCCGCCGGCCCCGCCGGCGCCGCCCAGCGACAGGCTGGGGGCCACGCTGACGCTGCCGGAGAAGGCCAGGGCGCCCGACGCCGCGAAGCCGCCGTTGCCGCCGCCGCCGCCGATGGACTGGGCGATCACGCCGATCGAGCCGTCCTCGCCGGTGTTGATCTCGCCGGTGTTGAGGAGGGTGACCTTCTTGCCGTCGCCGGCCGCGCCGCCCTTGCCGCCGACCGCCGCCGCGGCCGAAACCGCCACGCCGTCGGAGCCCGAGGCCGCGACCGATACGCTCCAGCCGCCGTCGCCGCCGCCGCCGCCGACCGACTGGGCCAGGATGCCGTGGGCGTTGACGCCGCCGGTGGTCACGTTCGAGGCGTTGAAGA
>NZ_JAAIVC010000336.1 GCF_010975005.1 Caulobacter sp. 17J65-9
CCCTTGGGGGAGGGGGACCACCCGAAGGGTGGTGGAGGGGGCTCGCCCTGGCGCGACGGAAGCCGCGCACTCCGCTGGAGCCCCCCACGGCGGCCTTCAGCCGCCTGCTCCCCCCAGCGCTGACGCTCGGGGGGAGATCTACTGCGCCCGCCCGGTCAGCCGCGCCCAGATGCGGCGGCGCGCCTCGAACACGGTCAGGCCGAGCGCGGCGGCGAAGGTCCACAGCACCGCCTCGCCGGACAGGGCGGCCAGGGTGACCAGCACGGTGCGGGTCTTCAGGTCGACGCCCAGGTACAGGCCCACGAACATGCCCGCCCAGGCCGCGGCGGCGCAGACGACGGCGACCGCCGGCAGAATCCACTTCAGTTTCACGCAAAACTCCCCTCGCGTTCGGGCGCGCCTATGAGCGGCCCGTCGAGGAGCTAGTCGCGCGAGGCGGCGTGGTTCTTACAGGATCGCCTTACGCGGCCACCTTGGCGGCTGCGAAGTCGCGCCAGACCTTGGCTTCCTTGCGGAAGTGGGCGCGGGCCTTCGCGGCGCGCTTGTCGAGGTCGGCCAGCAGCTCGCGCGCCTCGTCCTTGCGGCCCATCTCGGCCAGGAAGGCGGCGTGGCGGGCGATGCCCTCCAGGCCCGGCGTGCGGGCCGCGGCGTCGCGATAGGCGCGCTCGGCCTCGGCGTGGCGCCCGGCGCCGTGCAGGGCGCGGGCGCTGATCAGCAGGG
>NZ_JAAIVC010000337.1 GCF_010975005.1 Caulobacter sp. 17J65-9
ACCATCACCTGGCTCACGCCCTGGCCCGGCGCGCCCTGGCCCGAGGCGTCGACCTTCTCCAGCCCGGCCTGCGGACGCTCGACGCCGGCGGCGGTAGCCAGGTCGGCCTCGAGCCGGCGCGCCGCGCCGACCTGGGCTTCGGTCAGGGCGCGCTGGGCGAAGAGCTGGTCGAACACGTCCAGCCGGCGCGCCGAGACGATCCGGCGGGCGGCGTCGGCGACCACGCGCACGTCGGGCTGGGCGCTGAGGCGATTGAGCTCCGCCTCGCGGGCGCGCCGGTCGCGGGCGGCGGCGATCACGGCTTCGGGGCTGGGCCGCGTGCGGCGGGGCATGGGGGCCTCCCTTCGTTTTCTGGTCCAATCAAATCAAGCGTCTGGCGGGCGCGGCGGGCCAGGGCGCGGCGCCAGGCGAAGGCGGGCTCGGCCAGGGCCAGCAGCTGGCCGGGCGTCGGAAAGAAGCGCGCCGGGCTGAGCACGTAATCGTCGGCCGCCCGGGCCAGCACGTCGGCCGGCAGGTGGCCGGCCAGCCGGCGCCAGTCCTTCGCGACCAGGGTCTGCTCGGGCGGGGTCAGCCGGCTCTCCGGATAGTGCAGGGCCAGCCGCTCCAGGGTCAGGGCGAAGGCGGCAGGCGGCGCCGGTTCGGCGGCCGCCAGGGCCGCGCGGCACTCGGCCAGCACGGCGGCGCGGTCCGGCAGCGCCGCTAGCTCACGGGC
>NZ_JAAIVC010000338.1 GCF_010975005.1 Caulobacter sp. 17J65-9
GGCGAGGCGGTCGCGCGCCTCGGCCAGCGCCGCGCGGGCCTCGGCCGGCCGGCCCGACGCCGCCAGCGCATAGGCCCGCCAGCCCCCCTTGTCGGCCCAGTAGCGCGCGGCCGAGACGTAGTTGCGGTCCCCCTGCCGGCGCATCTCCACGTAGTAGGGCGTCTCGTCCTTTTCGCGCGGCGGGACCAGTTGGGGCCAGATCGCCAGGGCGTCGTTCCAGCGGCCCTGCTCGACCAAGAGGCCGAACAGGTCGTCGACGCTCTCCGGGGCCAGGCGGGCGGTCTCGCGCGCGGCGCGCTCCAGCTCGGCCGGATCGTCCAGGCTGTCGGCCACGATCAGGGCGGCCAGCGCCGACTGGCGGCTGTAGGGCCGTTTGGCGAAGGTCGAGCGCACCAGCGCCCGCGCGCCGGCCGTGTCGCCGGCCATGCCCAGGGCGTAGGCCTGCACGTAGTCGACGCCGACGCCCAGGCTGCGGTCGAAGGCTGAGCGCGAGGCCGGCCCCGCCGCGGCGCGGGCCAGCTCAAGGTCGGCCAGCGCCCCCTTCACGTCGTTCAGGGCCAGGCGGTGCAGGGCGCGCGCCCGCAGCAGGCTGGCCCGGCGCAGGTCGAAGGCGGCCGGCAGGGTGTCGGCGGCCAGGGCCGCGTCGCACATGCGCACGCCCGTCTCGCCCAGCCGCGGCATGCGCCGGGTGGTGTCCCCCGCCCCGCCC
>NZ_JAAIVC010000339.1 GCF_010975005.1 Caulobacter sp. 17J65-9
CGGCTCGCGCGCGCCGGCGTGCAGCACCGCGCCGTTCAGCGCCGGGGCCTCCTCGGCCAGCAGGGCGGCGAGCGCGTTGACGTCGCCGTTGGCGGAACGGACGTCGGCGAAGCCGGCCTCGCGGGCGGCCTGCGCGGTCGCGTCGCCGACGGTGAAGACGGGAAGCGCCCGCTCGGGGTTCAGGCGGGCGAAGGCGGTCACGCCGTTGCGGCTGGTGAAGGCGATCGCCGCGACGCCGGCGAGATCGACGGCGGGCTCCAGCTCGCGCACCGCCAGCACCGGCACGACCAGCGGGTCGTGGCCGAGCGCGGTGAGGCGTTCGGCCGTCTCGTCCGCGCCGGGCCGGGCGCGCGTGACCCAGACCCGCAGCGCGCTCACGCCACGATCAACCGGTCGCCGGCCTCGAGCCGGATCTGCCGGCCGAGCTCCAGGCCCAGTTCGCGGGCCTCGGCGTCCGACGCGCTCGCGGCGACCGACCCTTCGCGGCGCCAGCGCACCGTGCCGTCGGCGGTCAGGCCCTCGACGGTCATGACCAGCCGCTCGCCCACCAGGCGGGCGTGGGCGCCCACGGCGGTGCGGCAGGAGCCTTCCAGCGCCTCCAGGGCGCCGCGCTCGGCGGCGACGGCCAGCGCGGTCGGGGCGTGGTGCAGGGAGCGCAGCCAGGCGGCGTCGGCGTCGACGACGCGGCTCTGGATGGCCAGGGCGCCCT
>NZ_JAAIVC010000033.1 GCF_010975005.1 Caulobacter sp. 17J65-9
GGCGCGCACGCGCGGCCGCATTCGCCCCAGCGCGACTATCCGCAGGCCCGCGCCGCGTTCGAGGCGCGCACACCCGAAGAAGGCGCGCCCGCGCCCGCGGTGATCGCCGAGCTCGCGGCCCTGGCCGAGCCCGGCCTGACCAACATCGTCGGCCCCCGCTACTTCGGCTTCGTCATCGGCGGCAGCGCGACCGTGGGCGTGGCGGCCGACTGGCTGACCAGCGCCTGGGGCCAGAACGTCGGCATGACGGCCGCCACGCCCTCGGCCTCGGCGGCGGAGCATGTGGCGGGGGGCTGGCTGCTGGACCTGCTGGACCTGCCGCGCGAGGCCAGCGTGGGGTTCGTCACCGGCGCGACCCTGGCCAATTTCACCGCGCTGGCCGCCGCGCGCAGCGAAGTTCTGCGCCGCGCGGGCTGGGACGTGGAGGCGAACGGCCTGTTCGGCGCGCCGCCGATCCACGTGGTGCTGGGCGAAGAGGCGCACTCCACCGTGTTCTCGGCCCTGCGCTATCTGGGCCTGGGCGACCAGCGCGTGGTGCGCGTGGCCGTGGACGCGCAGGGCCGGATGCGCCCCGAGGCGTTCGTGGAGGCGCTGAGCAACCTGGACGGCCCGATCATCGCCGTGGCGCAGGCCGGCCAGATCAACAGCGGCGCGTTCGACCCGTTCCCCGAGATCGCCGAGGCCGCCCGCGCCAAGGGGGCCTGGCTGCACGTGGACGGCGCCTTCGGGCTGTGGGCGCGCGCGGCGCCCGACCGCGCGCCCCTGGCCCGCGGCGTGGAGCTGGCCGACTCCTGGGCCACCGACGGCCACAAGTGGCTGCAGACGCCCTACGACTGCGGCTACGTGATCGTGCGCGACCGGGCCGCCCATCGCCGGGCCATGAGCATCGTGGCCAGCTACCTGCCGGCCGGCGAAGCCAACCCCGCCGACTTCGTGCCGGAGCTGTCGCGCCGCGCGCGCGGCTTCGCCACCTGGGCGATGATCAAGAGCCTGGGCCGGCGCGGCGTCGCCGACATGGTCAGCCGCAACTGCGCCCAGGCGCGGCGCATGGCCGAGCGGCTGGGGGCCGAGCCCGACATCGCCATCCTGAACGAGGTGGTGCTGAACCAGGTGGCGGTGCGCCTGGGCGCCGATCTGGACGACGCGCAGGCCGACGCCCTGACCGACCGCGCCATCGCCCGCATCCAGCGCGAGGGCGTCTGCTACGTCGGCGGCGCGGCCTGGGCCGGCAAGCGCATCCTGCGCGTCTCGGTGATCAACGCCGCCACCAGCGACCACGACATCGACGTCTCCGCCGAGGCGATCATCGCCGCCTGGCGCGCCGAGCGCGGGGCAGGCTGAGGATCAGGCCCACGTCCGCTTGCGCCGCCCCGCTCGCGACAGCAAGAGCCCCGTCGCCAGTACGAGCACCACGTCCAGCGCCGCGGTCACCGCCAGCACGCGCTCGAACTCCCGCCCGAACAGCACGACCTTGGGCGCCGCCTGGCGCGGGCCGGTCAGCACCTGCTCGATCTCCGGCGTCAGCTCGCGCCCCGAACGGCCCCAGGCCTCGATGGCCATGCCGCCCGACAGGTCCACCCGGTCGTACATGCCGCTCAGGCTGGCCAGGTTCACGACGTAGAAGGTCACCAGGGCTGCGGCCAGCAGCACGCACCAGCCGGCCCCCAGCCCCCGGTTGCGCGGGCCGCGGGTGGCGATCGCATAGCCGATCGCGCCGAGGCTGACGGTGACGTGCGCGGTCCAGGTCTGGCTGATGACGTCGCCGTACTGGAAGGCCGTGTCGCTGAAGAACTTCGCCTGCTCGAACCCGTCCACCGGCGCCCCCCGACTTTCGGCCGGGCGAGCTTAACCATAGTTCCGGCGCGGGCGCGACCGACGCCCCTCGCCAAGCGTCGCAACCAAACGCTAAGGTTGCAGCGTCGAGGGGAGTCACCTGTCATGTCGTCACGCTTCGCCGTGCTGGCCGCCTGCGCGGCCGTGTTCTGCGCCGTCGCCGGGGCCGCGGCCGCCGGGCCCGCGCCGCAGATCAGCATCAGCACCACGCCGGAGACCAAGGGCCCCTACGTCGGCTGGACGACCGGGGCGGACGGCGCGCCGCGCTATGCGCCGGCCGGCGTGACCCTGCCGGCCGCGGTGGCCGGCCAGGCGGAACCGGAACTGCGCGACCTGGAAAAGGGGTCCGACGGCGCGGCCCGCTACGGCGCGCCGGGCGACGATCAGATCTGGACGTCGGTCTACGTGTTCAAGCCGGGGGTGGCGGACGTCGCCCTCCTGACCCTTCAAGCCGACGCGGCGGTCCGGCGAGCGGGCGTGCCGGCCGGCGAGGCGCAGGCCGCGTCGCTGGACGGCGCGGCCGTCGGCCGGCGGGTGCTGTATCCGGCCTACGACGGGATCGTGCACGGCCTGACCATCGCGCGCGCCGGGCCGTGGGTGGTGAAGGTGCGGACCAGCGGCCCGGCCGGCCGCCCCGAGGCCGTCGCCGCGGCCATGGACGAGGCCCTGTCCGGCGTGCGCTGGGACCAGAACGCCTTCGCGCCGGCGCCGGCCGTCACGACGCTCGCCCCCTGCCCGGCCGACGGAAAGCGCAAGCCGGCCAAGCCGGCGGCGATGGACACGACCGACGTCCTGGGCGCCCTGGTCGTCACCGCGGCGGCCGCCCAGAAGTCCGCAGAAACGCCCCTGGACCTGGCCCACGCCTGCCTGGTCGCCGGCGCCTATACCCCCGAGCGCCCGATCCAGATCGTGCACTTCGCCGATCCGGACAGCGGCCGGCGCGAGCGCACCCTGGTGCTGCTGGGCGACGCCGGCGCGGCGCTCGACATCAGCTCCAGCCCGTCGCTGCAAGGCGGCAAGCCGAAGTACGTGATGGGCAAGCGCGAGGGCGGCGATAGCTACAGCGTGGTCGGCGCCTTCAAGGACTGGCCGTCCGACCAGCAGATCCTGGACCTGTTCAAGCGCTAGGGCGCGGGGCTGTGCGTATGCGGCTGGCGGCCGTCTATCTGACCGCGCTGGCGGGCGCGTTCGGCCTGTGGGCCGCGGTCCAGTTCGGCTGGCGCCCGGGCTTCGCGCCGGTGTGGGACTCGGTGAGCTATCTCGGCCTGGCCGCGATCTGCCTGTTCGGGTCGTGGTTCGCCGCGGCCGGCCTGGTCGCGCTCAGCCCCTGGCGGCGGCTGCCGCGGGCGCTGGCCGGCGCGCTGCGCGTGTCGGTGATCCTGCTGACCAGCAGCCTGTTCATGGCCGTCATGTCGTTCTCGCCTGACAGCACGCCCGACGAGGTCGCGCGCGCGCTCGGCGTCGGCCTGGGGATCGGCGCGGGCCTGTCCCTGCTCCAGGGCCTGTTCGCGAAGGCCGAGCTGGGCGAGCGGCAGCCCGATCCGAGCCACGGCGGGTTCCTGGCCATCCTGGCCATTCTCGTCGTGAGCGGCGCGGCCCTGCTGCTGGTCCCGCGCGAGCGGGTGGATCCCGAGACGCAGTCGTACGCCCGCTTCGAAAGCGCCGACGGCGCCCTGGAGCTGAGCGTGGCGCGGCTGTTCGACGAGGGCTTCGTGGTCGTCAGCGTCTCCGACCGCGGCGCCGCCAACGAGCTGCGCCTGGAACCCGACGACTGGGCCCGCCTGGACGCGCTGATCCGCGAAGGGGAGATGACCAGCCGCACCCGCTCGGCCGAGATCGGCGAGGTCGGCGACGGCTTCATCTCCGACCCCGCCCGGGCGAAGGTGAGCGCCCACCAGGGCTACGGCGTGCGCGTGAGCGTCAGTTCGCGTCACGGGCCCAGCGTGACCTACGACCTGCTGCAGGCCGACTACGCCCGCTTCAACGAAGCGTCCAATGCGGTGTCCGGCGCGGTGGAGGACTAGACGCGCCGCCGAGCGCCCCTAGGCGCGCCTCAGGTCCCTTCCCGACCCGGAACGCCCGTCGGCGCGCGTCGTTGTCCCCCTAGCCGCCGGGCGTGTTCGGCCCGGCCTTCACGGGGTGCGCGTCATGACCGACGTGAAGCGGATGCGGGCGGTGTTGCTGCGCATGGCCGACCTCCTTCGCCGGAGCGGCCATGGCGGCTGGGCCGAGGCGCTGGACATGCAGCGGGCCGAGCTGTCGCGCGACGCCCTGGCGGCGGCGGCGGCCATCCGGTGCTGGTACGGCGGGACCGGCGGGCTGGACCGCGTGGCCCTCGACCACCCCGACGCCGAGTTCGAGGCCCTGCGCGACGAGCTGCTGTACCTGTGCGACCCCTCCCCCGTCGACGCGCCGATCCCGCCGCTGCGCCGGGTCGAGGGCACGGTGGTGCGGCTGCGCTGCGGGCGCTGCGCGACCGACTTCCCGGGCTTCGCCTTCGCCGACCAGGCCGATCCGGAGGCCGACGGCCTGGCCTGCGCCGCCAGCCGCGAGGCCGACGAACTGGTGCTGGCCGAGCCCGAGCCCGAGGAGCAGAGCGCCTGGCGGGCCGGCGGCGACCTGCGCTTCGCAAGGCGCCTGGCCGAGGAGTACGGCCGCCCCGACCTGCGCGTACAGCGCCGGCGCGAACGCGCCTCGGAGGGGCGCATGGGCGCCATCAGCCTGCGCCGCGCCCGCCCCGTCCCCGGCGCCCCGGTGTTCGCCTGCGTCCGCTGCGACGGCGAAAGCCGCGTGGTCGGCGAACTGAGCGTCGAGGAGTTCGAAGCCGCCGGCGGGCGCGTGCATACGGCCGGCGGGCTTTACCGGTAGGCTCGCCAACCGCCCCGGGCCCGTCTAGCGTGACGGCGGTCGTCGGGGGAACGCATGCGCGCAGCCTATCGAGCGGGCGCCTGGCTGGGCGCGGGGGCCGCCGCCCTGGCGCTGGCGGGATGCGCCGTGGTCCCGTTCAACCCGCCCGACGCGTCGCTGCACGCCGACATCTGCGCCGTGCTCTCCCAGTTCGAGGCTAAGCCGGGCGCGCCCGGCCACACGGACGAAGCCGCCTGGGCGGCGCGCGCGCAGCCGATCATTCAGGCCCAGGACTGGCGGTCCGTCCCGCTCAACCCCGGCCACGGCCGTCCGTCCGGCCCATGGGGGCGTTGCCTGAAGGCCCGTGGCCCCTACCAGAGCATGGTCGACGGGCTGGACTTCAGCCCGGACCGGCGGTTCGCCCTGCTGGCCGGGCGCACCGACATGCGAGCCTGGAACAACGTCGGGGCCTGCCTGCTGGAAAAGGTCGACGGCCGGTGGACGCGGGTCGCCTGCACCATCACCCTGGAAGAACACGTCTGGTAGATCGCTACTCCGCCGCAGACGTCCGCTTCAGGCGCAGCTCCACCCCGGTTTCCGCCTCGGTCAGGGTCAGGGTCTGCGCGCTGACCCGGTAGGCGAACACCAGGTTGGAGTCGTCGAGCACCAGCTGGCTGTTGTTGGCGCGGAAGCTCTCGTACTCGTCGTCGCCGTTCAGGCGGGTGATCACCGCCTCGTTGTCCTCGGTCAGCTGCAGCCGGTCGCCGCGTGTCAGGTCGATCCCGCCCTCGACCCGGACGATCTCCCATTCGCCCAGCAGGTCCAGCCAGGCCGCGTGACGCGGGGTCTCACCCAGGTGGCCGGACAGCCGCGCGCTCTGGGCCACCAGCACCTCGACCATTTCGCGCTCGGGCTTCAGACGGGCGTCGCGGTTCGCCTCCAGGCGCGAAGCCAGCTGACGGAAGGTCTGATAGGCGCCCTCCTCGTCGCCGTCCTGGTGGAACAGGCTCGTGGCCTTCTGCAGCGACAGGTACTCGTCGACCAGGGCGTGGCCCAGCGCCAGGTTCGCCCCCGGCGCGCCGGCCGGCGCGGCCACGCTGAGCGCGTCGCTTGCGGCCGATCCGTCCAGGGCCGACACGTAGGACAGGTTCACCTGCATCAGCGGCGCGCCCGCCAGGTCCGGCTCGGGCAGATTGCGGGCGGCCTCGGCCCTGGCCAGGCCCACGAACAGGCCGCCGCCCTCGGTGGACAGGAAGGCGGTGGGCACGGTCACCGAAACCTCGCCCTCCGGCCCCGCCACGAGCATGTCGGCCGGCACGCCGTAGACGCCGGAGATCCGGTAGCCGGGGTTGGGCTTCAGCCGCAGCGCCAGGTCGTAGGCCAGCTCGCTGACCATGGTGTCGAGCTTCTTCGAGAAGACCGCCTCGACGTCCTTCTCGTCGCGCATGAAGTAGAGGTTGCCGCCGCGCACGCTGCTGATCCGGGTGGCCAGGGCCGCGTCGAACTGCACGCCCACGCCGATGGTGGTCAGGCCCACGCGTCGGGCCGAGGCCTCCTGGGCCATGCCCATGAAGCTCTCCGCGTCGGTGCCGCCGACGTTGGGCCGCTCGTCGGTGAACAGCATCACCCGGGTGGCCCCGCGGAACGCCCCGGCCGAGGCGAAGGCGGTGTCGTAGCCGACCCGCAGGCCCTCCTCCATGTTGGTCGAGCCGGCGCTCTCGATCTTGTCGATGGCGGCCAGCGCGCGGCGGCGCCCCGCGCCGTCGATCGCGGTCGGGGCCAGGTGCACCGCCGACGTGTCGCCGTACAGCACGATGCTGATCTGGTCGCCGGCCTTCAGCTGCCCGACGATCTGGCGCAGGCTCTTGCGCACCAGATCCAGCGGCTCGCCGTCCATGGAGCCGGACTTGTCGACCACCGCCACCAGGTTCAGCGGCTGGCGCTTCCAGGTCGCCGCGTCGATGTTGGTGCCGAAGCCCAGGCCGACCAGCACCCGATCGTCCGGACGGTCAGCCAGCGACGCGCGCATGCTCTCGGCCGCGACGCAGAACATCCGCGCGCACGGCGCGCCGGCGGTCTGCAGCGTCAGGTCGTAGTCGCCCATCAGCCCCTCGGCCGTCAGGGTGTCGGGCATGGGGATGTGGAAGGAAGCCGCCTGGCCTCGGAAGTGGTTGATGTCCTGGGCCCCGCCCTGGCGCACCGCCATGGCGCCGGTGACGACGATCTCGTCCACCAGCGACTGGTCGTCGTCGTCCGGGACCTGCGCCCACGCCTGAGGCGCCCACAGCGCCGCCGCCGCCAGCATCGCCAAACCGATCCGCATGGTCAGTTCCCCCCTAAACCGTCCGGGAGGAAGCGTAGCCGTTCGGACGGCCGCCACAAGCCTGCTGTCGGCACGGACCCATCGCCGCGCCGAGGGGTTCTCCCGCAAACCCTCAGGGAGCCCGCGCATGCACGTTCTGCTCGTCCTCACCTCCCACGACCGGCTGGGCGACACCGGCAAGAAGACCGGCTTCTGGCTGGAGGAGCTGGCCGCGCCCTACTACGCCTTCAAGGACGCCGGCGCGCGCGTGACCCTGGCCACCCCGGCCGGCGGCCAGCCGCCGCTGGATCCCAAGAGCGACGAGCCGGAAAACCAGACCGAGGCGACCAAGCGCTTCCGCGCCGACAAGGAGGCGATGGCCATGCTGGCCTCGACCAAGCGGCTGACCGAGGTGGCGCCGGACGACTTCGACGCCCTGTTCTATCCGGGCGGCCACGGGCCGATGTGGGACCTGGCCGAGGATCGCCACTCCATCGCCCTGGCCGAAGGCTTCGTGGCCGAGGGCAAGCCGGTGGCCGCCGTCTGCCACGGCCCCGTGGCGCTGGCCGAGGTGCGCCGGCCCGACGGCGAGTACCTGATCAAGGGCCGGAAGGTGACCGCCTTCACCAACGCCGAGGAGCGGGCCGTGCACCTGGAGTCCGTGGTGCCCTTCCTGTTGGAGGACCGGCTGAAGCAGCGCGGCGCCAAGTTCGTCGAAGGCCCCGACTGGGCCCCGCACGTGGAGGTCGACGGCGACCTGGTCACCGGCCAGAACCCCGCCTCCTCCGCCCCCGCCGCCCAGGCCCTGATCACCCGCCTGCGCCAGGCCGAGCCGACGACCCGGCCGGAGCGCGGGGACGAGCGGCGGGTTTAGGTCCCTTCTCCCCTGCGCCCGCATCCTTCTCCCCTTGAGGGAGAAGGATCGCCAAAAACCGCATGCCTTCAATCGTTTGCCCCCGACCGATTCACCCTTTCCGTCAGCTCAGCCTTAATACCCCCGGTCTATATTCCGCCTTCTGACGGTCACGCACGGCGCGCGGCCGCTTCCTTGGGGGAGGAAGATTTCATGCCGAGCCTTCAGGCGCTGGACGTCATCGTCGCCGACGACAGCGCCAACATGCGCAAGATCGTCGCCACGCTTCTGCTGTCGGCCGGGATCACCAAGGTGCGCCAGGCGGTGGACGGCTGGGACGCCATGACCCAGCTGCGCGCCCAGCGCGCCGACCTGGTGATCGTGGACCTGAACATGAAGCCGCTGGACGGGCTGGGCTTCACCCGGCTGATCCGGGCCGACCGGCACAGTCCCGATCCCTACCTGCCGATCCTGATGATGACCGGCCACGCCGAGCTGACCTGGGTGCGCGAGGCGCGCGACGCCGGGGTCACGGAGTTCGTGGTCAAGCCGTTCACGCCCAAGGCGTTCCTGTCGCGCATCGAGGCCATGGTCATGCGCCCGCGCCCGTTCGTGCGCTCGGGCGGCTATTTCGGCCCGTGCCGCCGGCGGGCGAGAGAGGCGCCCGAAGGCGCACCGCGGCGGCGGGCGAGCGATGCGGTGATGGTTTAGAAGCGGGCCCCGCCTTTCAATTCTCGTCATCCCGGCCGGAAGCACGCGCAGCGTGCTGAAGAGCCGGGACCCAGCAAGGGCGGCGCTCGTTGCAGCCCGCGTTTCGCAGCTTTGAGGTCGAGCTTGCTGGGTCCCGGCTCTCCGCGCTTCGCGCTACGGCCGGGATGACGGATCTGAATTACCCCTCTTCCGCCGCGTGCAGGGCGGCCAGGCGTTTCACGAACTGCGCCTCGTAGACGTCGCTGTCGAGCTCCTCCTTGAAGCGGGCGCAGCGGCTGGGCGACTTGCCGCGCCAGGCCAGGGCCAGGCGCGCCGGCTCCGGCCCCGCCCCGGCCCAGCGGCCGGCCCATTCGCGCTCGCCGCCGAAATAGTAGGCCCGCCAGCCGAACAGCCGCACCGCCTTGTAAATCAGCCAGGCTTGGTAGGGGTTGGTGCGCGCGCTCTCGTTCCTGAAGTCGCGCATGGCGAACAGCATGACGCGGTCGGCCTGCTTGCGCCCGCCGGCGAAGCGCACGGCGTAGAGCCAGTCGTGCAGCACCGAGGCCTCGGCGTAGCTGCCGAAGGTCGGCACCAGCGGCTGCACGGCGTCCGGCACCGAGGCCAAGTCGGTGACATAGCCCGGCGGCACCCTGAACACCTCGGCGGTCGGCGCGTAGCAGTAGTACCAGGGCCGCGCGACGACGAGCAGCCGCCGCCCCGCGGCCTGGGCGTCGGGCAGCAGGGTCAGGGTCAGCTGGTGGTGCGGGCCACCCTCGTCCGGCGGCGTCGCCAGCAGCGACTGGGCCTGACCGACGCGGGGCGCGACCGCCGCCAGGCCGGCGACCAGCAAGACGCCCGCCGCCGTGACCGGTCCGGGCCGCAGCCGCAACCGCGACAGCCAGTGGCCCAGGATGATCCGCGAGCCGATCCAGCCGGCCACCATCCAACGGCAGCCGATGGTCGCCAGCGCCGCGAAGAAGCCGGTGGTGAAGACGGCGTAGCCGAAGTGCTCGCGCGGCGTCAGGGCGGCGCGCCCGACCTGGGCGGTCCAGTAGTCCGGCCAGTCGACGCCGGTGATCGCGACGAACCCGACCAACGCCAACACCAGATACAGCGTCACGCTGGCACGCGCCGTCATCGGACACCTCCGCCGGCGCGGTAACGGCGGGGGCCGGGTTCTAAGTTCCCGCTTCTCAAGCTTCGTCACCCTCGGGCTTGCCCCGAGGCCCAGGGTTCAGCGCCCACGAACCGTGGATGTCTGATCGTGCGGCGCGCGGCTGCGAGCGGACACGGGAAAAGTCACGCCCTTCATCCCTGCGCGTAAGTCACCAGGTCGAACTCCCCTTCCCCTGGCGGGTCGTAGATCGCCGCCATCACGGCCAGGGCGCGCACGCCCACGCGGTGGCCGCCGGCCTCGGCGCGGGCGGCCAGCCGGCGCTCCAGCTCGGCCCAGGGGACGGCGAACACCACCGCGGCGCGCACGTAAGGCGGGGGAAACAGGCGCAGGAAGGAGGCGCGGGTCGCGGCGCTGAGGTTGGTGCGGTCGATGACGACGTCCCAGCCGCGCTCGACCGCCGCGCGGGTCAGCCGCCGCGCCTCGGCGGCCAGCTTCTTCGAGGCGAGCCGTCGGTAGGCCTGGTCGTAGGCCACGCCCAACTGGGCGGCCTCGCACTCGATCAGCCGATCGGTGCTGATCACCGCGAACGGCTGGTCGGGCGCGGGACGATAGCGCTCCACCCAGGTGGTCTTCCCCGACCCGGGCAGGCCGATCAGGAAGATCGCGCGGGGTCGCATCTACTCAGATCTCCCCCCGCTGGGGGGAGCAGGCGGCGCAGCCGCCGTGGGGGGCTCGCCTTGGCGCGACGGATCCGCCCCGCCAAGCTGGAGCCCCCTCCACCACGCTACGCGTGGTCCCCCTCCCCCACCGCTTCGCTCGGGGGAGGATTAGTGCAGCGAGTGCTTGATCTTGCTGATCTCGTCGTGCTCGGCCTTCACCTCGGCGGCGCAGGCGACCAGCATCTGGCGCACGCGCTGGGGCAGGTCGTTGTCCTCGGCGGCCTTGCGATACCTGGCCTTGATCATGTCCTCGCCGCGCTCGACCTCGTCGATCACCGCCTTGTCGCTGCCGCCGGACATCTTCTCCATCATGCCGGCCCAGCGGTTGTGCAGCTTGCCGGCCAGGGACTCGTGCTCCTCCGGCTTGGCCCCGAAGCTGCGCACCTCGTCCTGCAGCTTGCGCATCAGCTCGCGGCGGCGCTGGGCGCGCTCGGCGAACATCTGCTTGTAGGCCGCGTTGCTGGTGTGCTCGGCCGCCTCCTTGTAGCCCTCGGCGGTCTCGAGCGTGGTCTCGATCAGCCCGTTCAGCACCTTCACGGCGTGATGTTCGCTGGCCTGCATGGGGATGCTCCTTTGCGGTCGTGGCGCGGGAGTGAACACGCGGGCGCAACCACCGTTCCCGGTCAAATCGCCTCGCGCGGGAGGCGACGGGACCGCGCCGGGAGAATCGAATTTCTTTTGCCCGCCAGACACATAGCTTGACCGCAGAGTGGGCGTCGGGGGGCGTCGCGTGTTTGGTTTCCTACGTACGCGCAAGCGGAAGCTGTTCGACGCCGAGGTCGACCAGATCGTCAGCTATCTGATCGTCCGCCACGGCGGCGACGCCCTGGCCGAGGCGATGCTCAAGGTCGAGGAGCACACGGCCCGCCAAAGCCGCCGCGCCAAGCTGTACCGCGAGGTGGAGAAGCGGCTGCGGCGGCGCAAAGGCTGATCCTTCTCCCCTTGCGGCCACGCCGGCCCATTATCCGCTCATCCCCGCGAAAGCGGGGACCCAGAGCGCGAGCCTCTCAGGACCTGCTGGAACGCAGTTGAAAGCGTACGCTCTTCCCCGCGGTGGTCGGCGGACCTGGGTCCCCGCTTTCGCGGGGATGAGCGGATGAGCGTTACCGCTTCCCCCGCCGCGCCACGAACGCGCCCAGGCCGATCGCGCCGGCGAATAGGCCGGCCAGCACCGCCAGGAACCCGTTGAGCGACAGGCCCCCGCCCGCCCTCTGCACGACCGGCGCGGGCGGCAGCGGGCCCAGGTCGGCCGCCGCGTCCTCGGCCGAGACGAACTCATAGCCCAGCGCGCGGATGCCCCGCACCGTGGCCAGCAGCTCGTCCGGGTCGCGATACCAGTGGTGGTAGAAGCTGGCGAAGCCGTCACGGACCACCAAGTTGCGCTCGGCCGAGCCCAGCACCGCCTCCACCGTTCGCCCGCCGGCGGCGGCCTGGTCGGGGGCCGGCCGGCCCAGGTTTTCCGGCACCACCACCACGCCGCGCACGTCGCGCACCGGATAGGGGAAGAACTGGTGGAAGGGCTCGCGCACGCGCGGGACGCCCGCGCGCTCGCCGGGGAAGTAGTTGACCTGCTCGTACTGGACCGGGAAGCGCGCCACGATCGCCGCATAGGCCGCGGGCGAGGCCGCATAGTGCGGGGTGGTGAACAGGCGCGGCCGGTGCAGCCCCGCCCGGCGCCAGACCTCCAGCCCCTCGTCCAGGCGCGCCAGCCAGGCGGCCTCGCCGTCGTTCGGCAGCGGCCCGTCCAGCTCCATGCGCCCGTCGCCCGGCGTGGTCGCAGCGTAGAACTCGTAGTCGCCGCCGCTGACCTTGGAGAACGGGTTGGGTCTGAGGTCGGTCTGGTGGGTGTGGCCGTGCATGACCAGGGTCCCGCCGCTGGCGGCCATGTAGCGCAGCGCCTGCACCACCAGCGGCCGGTCCTTCAGGGTGAAGCTGGTCGGCCGCCCGCCGGAGTAGCGGCCGGTCGGGTCGCGGTAGGTGTCGTAGACCGTCACCGAGAACGGCACGCCCTCGGCGAACAGCAGGTCGGCGATCCGGCGCAGGCGCACCGGGTCGGCCTCGGGGCCGACGTCCTCGATGCGCACAAGCGCCCGGTGGCGCTCGGGTCCCTGCGGATCGGCCCAGCGCTGCACGAGGGCCGCGAAGGCGACGTAGCGGTCGTCCTCCGACAGGTAGGCGTAGGGCGTCTCGGCCACGTAGACGAAGTCGCCCGAGCGCACGGCCCAGGGGGTCGGCTGGGCGTCAGGCCCTTCGGCGGTGGCCAGCACCTCGACCTTGGCGGGATCGGTGACCTCGATCCCCGGCAGGCCGGCGGCGGACTCGGTGCGGCGCGTGAAGGCGCGGCCGCGATAGGCGACCTCGGTGCGCGAGCGGAAGTCGTAGTTCGCCGGGCGCCAGCCGAACCGCTGGGCGAAGCCCGGCGTGGCGGCGGCCAGCTGGTGGATGCCGTGCTGCAGCCACAGCACCGGCCGGTCGCTGGCCGCGACGTCGGCCAGGAACACCTTGGACGGCGCGGCGTCGAAGGCCGAGCCGACATAGGCCAGGGCGCGGTAGTTCTGCAGCTCGCCCGCGCGGTAGCGGCTCAGCGCGCGCACCTCGGCCGGGCCATAGCGGCCCAGCAGGTTGGCGGTGAACACGCCGTAGACCTCGTCCAGCGGCGGGTAGCCGCCGCCGTCGTCGTAGACCACCAGGAACGGCTTCTGCGCCGGGACCTGCGCCTGGGCCTGGGCCTGGGCCGGCGCCAGCCCGGCCAGCACGAGGCCGAGCGCCACCAGCAGGCGCGCGAAGAGCGCCACGATCGTACGACGCGGTTGCATGACGGGCGTTTTACCGCAGGCCGACCGGTTAAGTTGGCGCGGCAAATGCGCCCAATTCCTCCCCCCTTGGGGGAGGGGGACCGCGCGAAGCGTGGTGGAGGGGGCTCGCCTTGGCGCGACGGCGCAGCTGAACAGAGGCGCTCCGCTGGAGCCCCCTCCACCGCTTCGCGGTCCCCCTCCCCCACCGCTCGCTTCGCTCGCTCGGGGGAGGATTTAGCGCGCCTACGAGTGCGACACGTCCATGCCCAGGGTCGGGCCCAGGCCGTGGCCTTCGGTCAGGCCGTGGCGCTCGGGCGGCTCGGCGGCGGACCTGAGCGCGTCCAGGCGCTTCCTGACCTGGTCGGCCATGGCTGGCGGCGGGGCCTCCGGCTCGGCGGTGTATTCGCTCTCGCGCTCCTGGACCCGCGCCATCCGCTCGGCGAAGTCCCGGTCCTCGCCGGAGCCGGGCTGAGGCGGATGGTCGAGATAGTCCAGCACGGCCTGCAGGTCGGCCTCGTAGGACTGGCGTTCTTCGAGGTTCATCATGCCCGCGAAACGGGGGACGGCGCGGAGCGTTCCCCCTGTCCCGCTTGCGAAATCTCAGCTCTTGAAGAAGGCCAGCAGGTCCGGGTTGAGGATGTCGGCGTGGGTCGTGGCCATGCCGTGCGGGAAGCCGTCGTAGCTTTTCAGCGTGCCGTTCTTCAGCAGCTTGGCCGACAGCGGCCCGGCGTCGGCGTAGGGCACGACCTGGTCGTCGGTGCCGTGCATGACCAGGGCGGGTTGGTCGATCGACTTGAGATCGTCGGTGAAGTCGGTCTCCGAGAAGGCCTTGATGCAGTCGTAGTGGGCCTTCAGCCCGCCCATCATCCCCTGGCGCCACCAGTTGTCGATCACGCCCTGGATCGGCTTCACGCCGGGGCGGTTGAAGCCGTAGAACGGCCCGGACGGGATATCGACGTAGAGCTGGGCGCGGTTGGCGGCCAGCGCCGAGCGGTAGCCGTCGAACGCCTCGATCGGCGTGCCGCCGGGGTTCTTGTCGGACTTGACCATGACCGGCGGCACCGCGCCGATCAGCACCAGCTTGGCCGCCCGGCCCCCGCCGCCGTGCTTGGCGACATAGCGGGTCGCCTCGCCGCCGCCGGTGGAATGGCCGACGTGGAACGCGCCCTTGATCCCGAGGTGGTCGACCACCGCCGCCACGTCGGCGGCGTAGGTGTCCATCTCGTTGCCGTCAAAGGTCTGGGTCGAGCGGCCGTGGCCGCGTCGGTCATGGGCGATGACCCGGAAGCCCTGGTTCAGGAAGAACATCATCTGGGCGTCCCAGTCGTCGCCCGACAGCGGCCAGCCGTGGTGGAAGACGATCGGCTGCCCCTGGCCCATGTCGTTGTAATAGATCTGCGCGCCGTCCTTGGCGGTGGCGAAGCCCGTGCTCATGATCCTGCTCCTGGGAAACCCGGCGGCGAACCGGCGGCGCAGGCGCTTCGATCCTTGCGGGGATTCCGGAGGCGGCCCTCAGGCCGGCCGTTCGGCGGTCGCGTAGGTCGAGCGCACCCGCCAGCCCAGCGCCTCGTACAGAAGCCGGCCCTCGGCGGTGGCGACCAGCACGCCGGAGGGCGCGCCGCGCTCGCGCGCCAGCGCATGCAGCGCCGTCATCACCGCCCGCCCGCAGCCGCGGCGGCGGTGGGCCTCATCCGTGACGATGCGGTCGTAGACGGTCAGGCCGTCGGTCACGACCGTCCGTCCGAGCGCGGCCTCCGTCCCGTCGGGCGCACGCAGACGCACCACGACGGCCGGCCCCTCCTCGGCCTGCTCCAGCGCGTAGCCGCAGGGGACCGGGCCCTCCCTGGCCGGCGAGCCTTCGCAGGCCATGAAGAAGCCCGGCCGCCGCACCGACCAGCCCGGCGGCAACACGTCCGCCAGCGCCTGGGGCTCCGCGCAGGCCTTCAGCAGGACGAAGGGTTCGTCGATGGTCGCGCCCAACCGCGGCAGGGCGCTCGACAGGCCTGCAAACACGTAGCGGGCCCGCTGGTCCGGCCAGCCGACCTCGACCCGCCAGCCGTCGGCCTCCGGCGTCGGCGCAGCGGTCCCACGGGCCAGGGTCCAGCCCTTCACCCAGGCGGCGACGAGGTCGGGATCGACGCTCATGCGCGGGCGCTGGACGGGGCCGTCGCCTTCCACGCCCGCATGAGGTCCATGACAGACCAGACGGCGTAGGCCGACGAGTATCCGACCAGGGCGACCGCCCCGAGGTGGTTCCCAACCGCAAACGCCGCGAAGATCACCGGTCCGCCCAGGGCCGCGACCCCGTACCGGCGCATGGTCGATCGGGAATAATAGAGCCGCTCCGCCGCGTCACGCCTGGCGGCGGAGGCGCTGAGCGCGAGATTCAACATCCTCGGCGCGAATGCGGAATCCATCAGCAAGTACATGCCGGGCATGGCGATCGACACGGCGGCGACGTCGCTGGAAATCCAGCCCGCCGCCTGGCCTCCGCCGGCGAGAGCCAGCGCGGCCGAGCCGGCCACGAACGGAAGCCAGGAGGATTCTTTAAAGCTCATACGCGGGCCAGCTTAGCCGAGCACCGAGGCGGCGCAACGACCGCCCGCGGGACCGGCCGGAGGGCGGGTCGACCAGCTCAGCCAGCCGTCCAGCCGCCGTCGACCATCACCGCGCTGCCGGTCATCAGGCTGGAGGCGTCCGACGCCAGCAGCAGCAGCGGCCCGCTCAGCTCGTCCATCTGGCCCAGCCGGCCGAACTTGATGCGGCTGAGCACGTGCTCGCGGGTGCCGGGCGTGTCCAGGATCGGGCGGGTCAGGGCCGTCTCGATGAAGGTCGGGCAGAGGGTGTTCACCCGGATCCCGTGCGGCGCCAGGTCGATGGCCATGCACTTGGTCAGGCCCTCCAGCGCGAACTTCGACGAGCTGTAGAGCGAGCGCCCGGGGCCGCCGACGTGGCCCATCTGCGAGGAGACGTTGATGATCGAGCCGGGCTTGCCCGCCGCCAGCAGGCCCTTGGCCACCGCCTGGGCCACGAACAGGGCGGCCTTCAGGTTCAGGTCCAGCACCGCGTCGAAGTCCTCCTCGGTCACCTCGGTGATCGGGCGGATGCGGTTGGCGCCGGCGTTGTTGAGCAGGATGTCGAACGGCCCGCGCGCCTCGATCTCGCGGCGCACGGCGGCGATGTCGGTGACGTCCAGGGTGAAGGCGTCGGCCTGGAAGCCGGCCTCGCGGATCTCCCGGGCCAGGGCCTCGACCTCGGCGGAGGTGCGCGCGCACAGGGTCACGGCCGCGCCGGCCTGGGCGAAGACGGCGGCCGCGGCCGCGCCGATGCCGCGGCCCGCGCCGGTGATCAGGGCCTTCTTGCCGTCGAGCCGAAAGGACGGGAGCGGGTGAGCGAGGGTCATGGCCGGACCCTAGGGCGGTTCGCGCAATTCACCACCCCTCTCCCGGTCGGGAGAGGGAGGGGCCCGCGCGGCGTCAGCCGCGTGGGAGGGGGAGGGAAACGGGAGCGTGCAGGACCTGGCGCCAAGGCCGCGTCCGTCCGTAACCCCTCATCCTCCCGCGCGGACCTGCGCGCGTCCCGCGCTCCGGTGCGCGGGCTCGGTCCTTCTCCCGCCGGGAGAAGGAAACCTACTTCTTCGCCTCGGGCCGGCGGGTGAACTCCATGCGCACCAGCACCACTTCCTTGCCGGTGCGCGGGCCGACCTGGGCGATCTCGAAGGTCCGCTTGTCGCCCATGAACACCTCGGTCATGCGCATCGGCAGGACGGTGCCGTCCGGGCCGACCATGTCGTTGCGCCAGTGCATGGTCTTGGTCTTGGCGTCCCAGTAGCCGACGTCCTGGCGCATGCGGTGGGCGTTGTTGTCGACCCAGACGCCGATGTAGCGCTTGGTCGCCGCGTCCCAGCCCCAGGTGCCGGTGCCCTCGTAGGGGGTGCCCTCGACGTGGAACTCGTTCAGCATCCACATGCCGTCCGAGCGCAGGCGGTTGACCTGCACGCCCTTGGCCAGGGTCGGCGGCACGTCGTCCTTGCCGCTCGGGAAGGTGATCTGGGCGTCCCAGACGCCAGCTTCCAGCGCCAGCGGCTCCAGCTCGGGCTTGGGATCGGGCTTGGGATCGGCGGCCAGGGCGGCCCCGGCGGCGGTCAGCGCCAGCACGCTCGACAGGCAGAACACGCGCAACATCGTAAGTAACCCCCTCCAGGTTCAGCGAGCGCGACGCTCCCCGGCCCGCCCGCGCCGCGCCAGCGCGCTTGCGACGAAAGCCGCCGCCGCAGCGACCGGCCCTGCCCGTCAGCTAGCGCCCGCCCCGACCGGGCGCCTCCCTCGTTTAGGGGAGACGTCCATTCCCTCTCCCGGTCGGGAGAGGGAGGGGCCCGCGCCGCGCAGCGGCGTGGGAGGGTGAGGGATCCGGGAGCGTGCAGGACTGGCTCCAAGGCCGCCCCCGTTCATAACCCCTCATCCTCCCGCGCGGGCCTGCGCGCGTTCCGCGCTCCGGTGCGCGGGCTCCGTCCTTCTCCCGCTGGGAGAAGGGATCAGCGGAACGCGCCCGCCTGCTTGCCGGCCTTCGCCTTGGCGCTCATCAGCGCGTTGCGGTCCGCGCCCCAGGCCTCCTGGTAGAGCCTGGCCACCACCGGCAGCCAGCGCACGTCGCGGTCCTCGCCGACCTCCTCCGTCCCGCC
Organism: Caulobacter sp. 17J65-9; assembly: GCF_010975005.1. Lineage (GTDB taxonomy): Bacteria > Pseudomonadota > Alphaproteobacteria > Caulobacterales > Caulobacteraceae > 17J80-11. The sequence continues at coordinate 17,838 of NZ_JAAIVC010000033.1, forward strand.
GGCGGCGCGGTACATGGCGCGCGTGGTCGAGGAGATCCGCGCGTACTTGCGCGCGCTCAGCGCCGGTTCGCCGTCGGCCGCCTCGGGGCCGCACCGCCCCTGGACGGGGACGGTGGAGCTGGACGCGGTGCGGCTGGTGACGCCGTCGCGGAAGTACTGGCAGGTCGCCGCCGAACCGCTGCCGCCGGCGCTGGCCGCCGGCTCGATCACATAGCCGGTCACCGGAAACTGGGCGTTCGACGCCGCCCAGGTCTCGCCGACCAGCCAGCGGACGCAGGCCTTGGGATCGTTCGCCGCCGCGTCGAGGCAGGCGCTCGCCGTCCACCGGGCCAGCTGATCGGCCGAGGGGTTGAGCATGAAGACGCGCGCCTGCACGCCCATGGCGGTGTAGCTGCAGCGCTGGACGGGGAAGCCGTCCCACCCGCCGAGCGGCGGCTGGGCCAGCTCGCAGTCGCCCTCCATGTATCGGCCGCCGCGCAGCTTGCGGGTCCAGGCGGTGCGCGCGTAGTCGACCTCGCCCAGGCTGGCGGTCGGGGCGACGGGCGCGGGCGCCGGCGTCACGGGCGCGGCGCCCGACCAGGCGTAAAGCCCCCTCGCCCGCATCAGCGCCTTCAGGTCGGCGGCGTAGCCGCGCGGGCGCCAGTTGTAGGGATCGGAAATCCCGTCCACCCAGGCGTCGACCGCGGTCTCGACGCCGGCGCCGGAGGCCCTCGCCTGCCGATAGGCCTCGGTGTCGGCCCGGTAGTAGCTGGAATTGGCCAGGCGGGCGGCGACCTTGTCGATCGCCTCGGCGCGGCTGGCGAACACCACGTAGCGGTTGCCGACGTCCTCGGGCGGCTGGCACTCCAGCACGTAGGCCGCGCCAGCCCCGGTCTGCTTCCAGCCGAACAGGTTGTTGGCGTTCAGCGCCGTGCGGGTGAAGCCGTAGCCGGACTCCACCACCGACATGGCCGCGATCGCCGCCGCCGGCACGCCGTAGCGCGCCTCCGCCGCCTTGGCCGGCCCTTCGACCTCGGCCAGGAAGGCGTCCCGCTCGGCCGCGGTGGGGTGGCCGGGCTTGGGGTCGTAGCAGCCCCAGTCCTGGGCCGACGCCGCGAAGGCGGCCGACTGGACCAGGACGAACGCGGTGCACGCGAACAGCATGGGGCGCATCGGGTCTGCTCCAAGCGCGGGTCTGGGATGGAAGCGACTGGTGGTCAGCGCCGCGCAGGCGGCGGTACGGCGGCGACGCGGACGCCGGAGCGTCCAGAACAGCAGTCCCGCAAAGCTTTGCTGCCGGGCGGCGCGGCGGTCAAGCGAGGCTTGCGGATCGGCTGACAGCCCGAACGAACATTGGTACGAGCGGGGCTTGCAGTGCGGCGGGGGCCGGCGTGACGCTTACTTCGAAATTCGGAATCGCTGCGGTCGCCGGCGTGACCCTTCTGGCCGTCCTGCAGGCGGCGCGCTCCATCGGCTTCTACATCCAAAAGATCGTCCAGGGGCAGCTGGCGGGCGCGGTCTTCCTGCTCTGGGCGCTCGGCGCCGTGGGCTGTGTCGCTTGCTGCGTCCTGGCCATCGCGAGCGCGCTGCGCGCCCGGCGGCGCGGCGCCATCGGATTCGGCGCCGCCGCCCTCACCCTGGGCGTCCTGCTGATCTTCGTCACGCTGTGAAAGGGCGCGGGAAAATGCGCCGCCTGACGGTGACGACCTTGTGCGGCGCGATGGCCCTGGCGACCTCAGCCTACGCCCAGGACACCCGTGACGCTGAACTCGCGTCCTCCGACCGGGCGCTGAACGCCACCTATCAGACGCTGATCCGGCGGCTTCGCCCCGCGGATCAGGCCAGCCTGCGGGCGGCCCAGCGCGCGTGGATCGCTTTCCGGGACGCCGACTGCGCGTTCGGTGACGCAGACAAGAGGGACTGCCTGATCCAGCGCACCGACGAGCGTGAGCGCCAGCTGCGCGAAACCGTCTATTTCGATGGGCGCGGCGAGGCGTTCATGTTGCCGGGCGCGCCTGGGCTTCGTCCGCTCAAGTGACGCGCTAGCGCCTGACGGCGCATTCGTTCAGTCCCAGCGCTCGACGTCGTCGCCAAGGACCGCCGTCCACGGATGCCGGCGGTCCTCGTAGACCGACACCGTCGGCGCCGGGAACGACGGATCCGCGAAGGCGCCGACCGGCACGGCTGTCATGCCCGGCATTCCCTCGCCCGCGAAGGCCACGGTCGAGCCGCAGACCGGGCAGAACCGGAAGGTCGCTCGGGCCCCGCTGTCGCCGGCCGCCTCGAAGGCCTTCCACTCGCCGTCCAGCGTCACCTGCGCGTCCGGCCACCTAGCCTGGGCGGAGAAGGCGCTGCCGGTGCGCTGCTGGCACGCCAGGCAATGGCAGACGGAGATGCGGACGGGCTCGCCGACGCAGGTGATCTTCAGCTGGCCACAGCGGCAGGAGGCGGTTCGCATACCGTCAGTATGGACGCTTGATTTCGAGGGACCAACAGGCGCGCCCGCCCCCCGGCTCACGAAATCCAGCCCTCGACTTCCTTGACCTTACAGGGCTTGTCGCCCTTGGCCGGGCAGGTGGCCAGGAAGCTGCCGCCGACCCAGCTGGCCGACCAGACGACGTAGTGGCGACGGCCGTCCAGCGAGGACAGCACCTCGGTCACCCGCGGTGGGAAGAACGGCGCGCCGCCGGTCGGCAGGGCCGCGGCCTGCTCCGGCGTGTAGACCATCAGCCGGAACGGCAGGTCGAGGCCGGCGAACACCGAGGGGTCCGGGGCGACCAGGAACACCGTGTTCATGCGCGGCGCCCGCGGCCCGCCACCGGCGGCGGCGGCCAGGAGGTCGAGCCCGTCGTCGTCCCCTTTTCGCGGCGCGACCATGATCGCCCCCGCGTCGTGGTGGAACACCGCCTTGACCACCGCCGCGGCCAGACCGTTCTCCCCCGGGCCGGCCGGCTTGCGCGCCACCGCCGGGATCGGGTCGGTCCCGTCCTTCAGCCCGTCGCCGTCGCTGTCGGGGTTCGCCGGGTCGAGGCCCAGGCGCCGCTCGGCCGCGTCGGTCAGGCCGTCGGCGTCGCCGTCGCGCTCCAGCTCGGCCAGGCTGGCCTCCAGCACCACCCCGTCCTCGCGCCGCTTGATGCTCAGGCCCACCGGCGGGAAGCTGATCGAGGCCGGATCGATCTCGCGCACGTTCACTTCGATCCGCACCCGGTCGCCCTCGATCAGCGGTACGGCCGAACCGGGGGTGAGCACGTAGGGGAAGCTCTGCTGGAGGCCGAGATAGACCGGCGGCTTCCACGCGCCGTTCTGCGTACGCGCCAGCCACACGCCGAAGGCGGGGATCTCGCCCGGCAGGTCGTAATCGGACGAGGCGAAAAGCACCGCCTGCTCCGACCCGATCCGCTCGTAGCGTCCCACGGCGTCCAGCGGCACGGGAAGCTTCAGGTCCTTCGGCAGTTCCGGCGCGTCCTTCTCGCCCCAGGCGCCGACGCCGTCGGGCAGACGCGTCTCGCGCCAGGTGAAGGCCCGCCCCGGCGCGCCCAGCCGGGCCTCAGTCCGGCTCTCCGGCGCGCCCGTCGCCGCCCAGGCGGCGTCGATGCGCCCGGCCCAGCGCAGGCGCAGCGCCTTCACGTCCGCGTCCAGCAAGCCGTCCATGACGTTCAGCGCCACCGGGTCGGTCTCCCACCGGCCGTAGGGGCCGTCGCGGGTGAGGAACCGGACCATGCCGGCGTAGCCCGCCTTCTCCAACCGGGCGGCGACCAGCTTGCGCACCGCCGGGGTGTCGAGGCTGAACAGCCAGCCGTGCGGCCGCTCGTGCCGCTCCGCCTTGCCGTCAGCCTTGCGGCCCTCGACGAAGGGGGTGAACAGGTCGGCGTCGGCCAGGGTCGGGGTCATCGCCTCGGTCAGCGCCGACAGGCGCTGGCGCTGCGCATAGGTGCGCGGGGCGGCGAAGGTCTTGGCGCGGGCCAGCACGGCGCGCGCCTCGTCGGTCCGGCCGGCCGACCACAGGGCCGCGGCCAGGTCGTCGGCGAGGCGATAGCTCGCCTCCGACGCCTGCTCGCAGGGGCGCGGGTCGACCTTGCCGCAAACGGCCGCGGCCAACGGCAGGCGCGCCCGCACCGCCTCCGGATAGGCCGTCCACAGGGCGACCGCGTCGTCGGACAGGCCCAGCGCCAGCAGGCGCAGCAGGCGCGCCTGGGCGTAGGCCGCCTGCACCTCCACAGAGGCCCCGGCCGCCAGCGCCCGCGCCTCGGCGGCTTCCAGCACCGCCTCCTGCCAGCCGCCCCAGTGCTCCGGCCCGCCAGCGACCTCCAGCGGAACGCGCGACAGGGCGTCCGCCGTCGTGGGCGCGGTCGGCGCCCGAAGCGCCAGCGCGCCCAGCGCGATCGGGTCCTCGTCGTAGCCGAAGTACCGCCCCAGGATCTCGACGGCGTGCGGGTGGCGCCCGGCCAGTTCGACGAAGACCGCCTTCTGGGACGTCGGCGTCACCCCGAAGGCCAGGCTCAGGGTCGACATCAGTTCCCCCGAGGGCTCCTTCAGCGCCACCTCCTCCACGATCTCGCGGATCGGCGCGCCGGGCGCCAGCTGGCAGCCCTTGTCGCGGTCGCACGCCGCGTCCCGGCCGGCGGTCACCGCCATGATCACCCCGGCGTAGGCTTCGGCCGCCTCGACCGGCACGCCGATGTCGCGAGCGAAGGCGGCCATGGCTTTGCTCCGGTCAGCGTTGGCCGAAGCCGCTTGATACAGCCGGTCGTCCCAGGTGAGCGCCTCGCCCTTGCTGTGGAACCGGGCGTAGGTGTTCTCGAGGTAGTCGGTCCACTGCGCCTCGGTCGGCGGCGCGGCCAGAGCGGGAGCAGCGGACAGCAAGACCGCGCCGGCGGCGGCGGCGAGCAACAGGACGCGCATGGGCAACACTCTCGACGGTGGGGCGGCGACGCCCGTTACCGCCAAGGTTGCATGCGCGCGGTTGACTCGACAATCGGCGTTCGCCGATCACCTCCCCCACCTTACAGAACCTTCACTTCCCGCTAGCAGCGCCCGCTACTAGCGTCGCGGCCCATGAGTCCCGAAGAGAGCCTGTCCGCGCTCGGCTTCACCGATACGGAAGCCCTGGTCTATTGCGAGCTGCTGCGCGTGGGCGCGGCCACCGGCTATCGGCTGGCGCAGGCGATCGGCAAGGCGCAGGCCAACACCTACAAGGCGCTCTCGACCCTGGTGCAGAAGGGCGCGGTGCTGGCCGACGAGGGCGAGCCGAAGAGCTTCCGCGCCCTGCCCCCGGCCGAGCTGGTCGGGGCCCTGCAGAAGGGGTTCAGCGACCGGGCCCAGACCGCCCAGGCGGCGCTGGAGAGCCTGGGCGCGCCGGCGCCCGAGGACCGCATCTACCAGCTGCGCAACTCGGCCCAGGTCTATGAGCGCGCCCGCGCCATGATCGCCGCCGCCCGCGAGGTGGTGCTGTTCGACCTGTTCCCCGGCCCCTTCGCCGAGCTGGCCCCGGCGCTGGCGCAAGCGCACGCCCGCGGCGTGACCGTCGCCGGCGTCTGGTATCAGGCGGTCGAGCCCGCCCCGCCGTTCGAGGTCAGCCGCTCCAGGACCTCCGACCTGGTGATCCAGCGCTGGCCGGGCGAGCAGCTGACCGTGGTCGCGGACTCGCGCGAATACCTGGTCTCCTTGCTCAACCAGGGCGCGGTGCGCCACGCCATCTGGTCGGACAGCCTCTATCTCTCCTGCCTGCAGCACTACGCGCTGGCCGCCGAGGTGCGCCTGCACGCCATGGCCAAGGACGAGCCGGCGCACATGCCCGAGATGACGCTCGCCGGGAGGCTGCCGCCGGGCCTGCGCGACCTGCTGGGGGTGGAGGCATGACCCTCACGACGCACCGGCGCCGGTTTTCGTCGCAGCGCAGATGCGGGCGGCCCTCTTGAAAGCTCGACCCTGACACCCCTCATGCGGCCTGCGCGGTTGTCCAGGCGGCACGGCGAACGACAAGGCGGCCGAACGGCCCCGAGGACACGAAGGAAGACGCGATGACCACCTGGAAACGCCTGCTGGGGGCCGCATCGGCCGCCGCCCTGCTGGCCGGCGCCCTGCCGACCGGCGTCATGGCCGCCGCGCCCGCGCCGGCCGCTCAACCCGCCGGCAAGCCTGAGTTCGGGAGCTTCGGCTTCGACGCCACCGGCATGGACCGGGCGGTGAAGCCGGGCGACGACTTCTACAAGTTCGCCAACGGCGCCTGGGTGGAGCGCACCCAGATCCCGGCCGACCGGTCGAACTGGACCACCTTCGGCGTGCTGACCGAGAAGGCCGCCGGGCGCACCCGCAAGATCATCCAGGACGCCGCCGCCAACACCGCCGGCGACGCCGACACCAAGAAGATCGGCGACTACTACGCCACCTTCATGGACGAGGCGGCGATCGAGGCGAAAGGCCTGGCGCCGCTGCAGCCGCAGCTGGCCGAACTGGCCGCGATCAAGGACAAGACCGCGCTGTCCAAGGCGCTGGGCAAGAGCCTGCGCGCCGACGTCGACCCGCTGAACGCGTCCAACACCTACACCGACCGGCTGTTCGGCGTCTGGATCGGCGAGGACTTCGACCAGCCCACCCGCTACGCCGCCTACCTGATGCAGGGCGGCCTGGGCATGCCCGACCGCGACTACTACCTGGACCAGAGCCCCAAGTTCGCGGAGCTGCGCGCCAAGTACCAGGCCCACGTCGCCGCCCAGCTGAAGAACGCCGGGATCGCCGACGCCGACGCCAAGGCCGCGCGCATCCTGGCGCTGGAGACCGAGATCGCGAAGGTCCACGCCAGCCAGGTCGACACCAACGACGTCACCAAGGCGAACAACACCTGGACCCGCGCCGACTTCAAGGCCAAGGCCCCGGGCATCGACTGGGACGCCTGGTTCACCGCCGCGGGCCTTTCCGACCAGCAGACCATGAAGGTCTGGCACCCGGCCCCGACCACCGGCATTTCCGCCCTGGTCGCCTCGCAGCCGCTGGAGACCTGGAAGGACTATCTGACCTTCCACGCCATCGACCGGGCCGCGCCCTTCCTGCCCAAGAAATTCGCCGACGAGAGCTTCGCCTTCAACGGCACCGCCCTGTCGGGCACGCCGCAGCAGGCCGAGCGCTGGAAGCGCGCGGTCACCCAGACCAACAACGCGCTCGGCGAGGCGGTCGGCAAGCTGTACGTGAAGGAGTACTTCCCGCCCGAGGCCAAGGCCGAGGCCCAGGCCATGGCGGCCAACGTCATCAAGGCCTTCGGCACGCGCATCGACAACCTCGACTGGATGTCGCCGCAGACCAAGGCCAAGGCCAAGGAGAAGCTGGCCACCCTGACCGTGGGCGTCGGCTATCCGGACAAGTGGCGCGACTATTCGGGGCTTGAGGTCGTGCGCGGCGACGCGCTCGGCAACGCCCAGCGCTCGGGCCTGTTCGAGTACGCCTACCAGATCAAGAAGCTGCACGGCCCGGTCGACCGCAACGCCTGGCACCTGCTGCCGCAGGAGGTCAACGCGCTGAACTCGCCGCTGCAGAACTCCATCGTCTTCCCGGCCGCCATCCTGGAGCCGCCGTTCTTCGACGCCCACGCGGACGCGGCGGTGAACTACGGCGCCATCGGCGGCGTGATCGGCCACGAGATCAGCCACAGCTTCGACAATCTGGGCGCCCTGTTCGACGCCCAGGGGGGCTTGCACAACTGGTGGGCCGAAGCCGACTTCAAGCGCTTCGACGCCGCCGGCGACGCCCTGGTGGCCCAGTACGACGCCTACCATCCCCTGCCCGACCAGGCGATCAACGGGCGGCTGACGCTGGGCGAGAACATCGCCGACGTGGCCGGCCTGTCGGCCGCCTACGACGCCTATCGCCTGTCGCTGGGCGGCAAGGAGGCCCCGGTGCTGGACGGCTTCACCGGCGACCAGCGCTTCTTCCTGGGCTGGGCCCAGAACTACCGGTCCAAGTACCGCGAGGCGGCGCTGCGCCGGCAGCTGCTGACCAACCCGCACTCGCCGGGCGAGGCCCGCGCCGACACCGTGCGCAACCTCGACGCCTGGTACGGCGCCTTCGACGTGAAACCGGGCGAGGCGCTGTATCTCGCCCCCAACGACCGGGTGAGGGTCTGGTGATGGAGCAGCCGGCGACCGCCGACCTGTGCGACGAACACGGCGACGCCGTGGAGATCTGCGCCGCCCCGTTCAAGGACTTCGGCGGGCGCAAGCGTTTCCACGGCGTCATCCGCACCGTGCTCTGCCAGGACGACAACGGCCTGGCCCGGGCCCTGCTCTCCGGGCAGGGCGAGGGCTGCGTGCTGGTGGTGGACGCCGGCGGCTCGCAGCGCTTCGCGCTGATGGGCGACAACATGGCCCAGATCGCCATCGACAACGGCTGGGCCGGCGTCGTGATCTATGGGGCGGTGCGCGACACCGCCGCCCTGGCCGGCATGGACATCGGCGTGAAGGCCCTGGGCGCCGTGCCCCGCCGCGGCAGCCGCCTGGGCACAGGCGAGATGAACGTGCCGGTGAGCTTCTGCGGCGCGACCTTCACGCCGGGGTGGACGCTCTACAGCGACGAAGACGGGGTCGTGGCGGTCGCGCCGTAACCGATAGATCTCCCCCCTCTGGGGGGAGCCGCCGCGAAGCGGCGTGGGGGGCTCCAGCCTGGCGCGACGGAGCCCGCCCCACCGAGGGCCGTAGCGCCGCTGAACCCGAGCACTCCGCTGGAGCCCCCCACGCCGCCCTTGCGGGCGGCTGCTCCCCCCAGAGGGGGGAGATCTTCGCCTCACCGCCCCTTCACCGGCTTCTCGATCTCGTAGACCGCCTCGACCACCTGCTCCCACTTGTCGCGGAACAGGGCCTGGGCGTCGTGCAGGCCCTGGTTGTAGAAGTGCGGCCCCAGCTCCTCGGCCAGGAAGTCCAGCATCAGGCCGGCCGCCAGGCCGCCGACCTCGACGTCCAGCTCGCGCGCCAGATAGGCGCTGAGCTTGCGGGCCAGCAGCGCGCGCTGGGCGGGGTCGAATTCGATCCTGGACATCCATGCCCTCCCGGGAACCGGCGGAAGCTCGCCGCGCTCTTGCACCAAGCGGAGGCGAGACGCCATGGCCGAGAAGAAGACCTACGAGGGCGGCTGCCACTGCGGCAACGTCCGCTACAAGGCCGAGGCCGACCTGGGCACGGTGATCGAGTGCAACTGCTCGCACTGCGGCCGCAAGGGCCTGCTGCTGAACTACATCCCGGCCGAAGACTTCGACCTGACCAAGGGCGCCGACGCCCTGAAGGGGTACCGCTTCAACACCCGCCGCATCGAGCACCTGTTCTGCGACACCTGCGGGGTGGAGTCCTTCGCCCGCGGCAAGAACAAGGACGGCGCGGACATGGTGGCGCTGAACGTCCGCTGCCTGGACGGCGTGGACCCCGGCGACCTGGAGCTGACCCCGTTCGACGGGCGGAGCAAGTGAGGAGCCCCCTTCCCTTCTCCCCCCCATGACCGGCGCCCCGCACCAGGACGAATACGCCCGCGCGCTAGCCGTGCTGGAGCAGGAAAGCCCGCGCGGGCGGCTCCTGGTGGCCTGCAGCCTGCTGGACGAGGTGCTGCGCCGGCTGCTGCTGGCCTACTTCATCCAGGGCGACACCGCCCGCGAGCTGGTCGAGGAGCACGGCGCGCCGCTCAGCTCCTACGCGGCGCGAGCCCGCGCCGCCTACGTGCTGGGGCTGCTCAGCAAGGCGGAGCTGCAGGACGTGCTGGCGCTGGGCGACCTGCGCAACATCTTCGCCCACCAGGTCGAGGTCGACTACGAGCACCCGGAGGTGCGCGCCTTCGCGCCGCGCCTGCGCCGCGCCGCCGGCCTCGCGCCGCGCGACCGGCGCGAACCGGCCGAGGTGGTCGACGCCGCCTGCGTG
>NZ_JAAIVC010000340.1 GCF_010975005.1 Caulobacter sp. 17J65-9
GCGTAGCCCAGCCCGCGCAGCACGGCGCCTGCCTCGGCCTCCGACCAACCGAGCTCCTCGCGCGCCTGATCCGACAGCATGGCGCCGCCCGCCTGCTTGGGGGCGGCGCGGAGCAGGGCGTCCAGCCGCTCCAGCGCCTCGACCGGCACGGCCAGGCCGCCCACCGCGCGCAGGCCGCGGGCCGACAGGGCGCGCGGCGAGGGGATCGGCGTGGGCAGCAGGGTCAGCTTGTCATGGGGCGCGTGCCAGACAGGCGCCTCGACCGCAGCGAAGGCGCCGGCCAGGGTGCGGGCGGCCGGCTTGAGCGCCGAGGGCAGCCACACGCTGAAGGCGCCGATGCGCACGCCCAGGCCTTTCAGGGCGCGCCGCTCGGTCTGGCTCAGCGCCTTCAGGTCGGTCTCGACCTCGCGCCGGGCGATCACCCCGCCAGCCTCGACCAGCCGCCAGGCGACGCCGCGGGGCAGGCCGCGCAGACCGCCGTCCGCCAGGGCCGCTTCCAGCCGCTTCAGCGCGCCGAGCCGGCGGCCGGCTTCCGCCGCCAGCCAGGCTTCAAGTCTCTGGGCGCCGCGGGCGCGGGCGGGCTCGGGGCCCATTTCGCCAAACAGGCGCACGCGCGGGGCGAACATCCGGCCGCCGGCGATCTTCGCCGCCGCCTCGCCGCGCCAGGTCAGCGTGCCGTCGGGCAGCAGGCCGAACGCCTCGTC
>NZ_JAAIVC010000341.1 GCF_010975005.1 Caulobacter sp. 17J65-9
CGCGGTCCGCTGTCGGCGCGCGCGCTCGGGGCCGAGCCGCACGTGGCCCTGACCGACGGCGCGGTGCTGGTCCCGCGCCTGCTCGCCGACGAGCCGCCGGCGGCCGGCGGCGGTGACGTCGTGGTGGTCCCGCACTGGGAGAGCCTGGACTTTCCCGGCTGGCCGGAGGCTTGCGCCCTGGCCGGCCTCGAGCTGCTCAGCCCGGCCCACGCCGATCCGCTGGCGGTGTGCCGGCGCCTGAGCCGCGCGCGGCTGGTGCTGACCGAGTCGCTGCACGGGGCGATCGTCGCCGACGCCTTCGGCGTGCCCTGGTTGCCGCTGGCGACCAGCGGCAACTTCTCGGCGTTCAAATGGACCGACTGGTGCGCCTCGGTGGGCGTGGCGCTCGAGCCGCTGGTCGTGCCGCCGCCCTCGGCCGAGGCCTGGGTGCGGTTCGGCCGACCGCGGCTGGGCGAACTTAACCGGCGCGTGCGCGTCGACGCCGATCAGGCCTGGCGCGAATACGAGGCGCGCGCCGACGCGCCGGTGCGGGCGCCCAGCCTGCGCAGCCGGGTCAAGGCGGCGGCGCTGAAGAGCGGTCTGGTGCGCCGGACGCTGGGCCTGTCGCCGGCCCGAACCGCCGAGGCGCTTCGCCGGGCGGCCGAGGCCGCGCCCTGCCTGTCCGACGCCGCGCGGCGCGAGGCGC
>NZ_JAAIVC010000342.1 GCF_010975005.1 Caulobacter sp. 17J65-9
GGCCAGGGCGCGCTGGACCGCGCCGCCGGGCTCGCCGTTCGCGCGCGTGGCCGGGCGCGCGCCGCTGGTCAGTTTCGAGCTGTCGGACCTGGACGTGCGGGTCGGCCGGCCCGCGCGGCGCCCCCAGCGGACCGACGTTCGCCCGGATTGACAGGGCCCGCGCGGCTTCGCCTGATGCCGCGGGGATTCTGTGGGGCGCGGGCGTGAAGTTCAGGATTTTGACAGGCGTGGCGGCGGCGGTTGTCGTCGCCGGCGGAGCGCACGCGCAGGAGGCGCCGGCGAAGGCCGCGCCCGATCCGGCCCTGGTCGCCGAGGTGAAGGCGTCGCTGAACCCGAAGGTGGTGATCGGCGGCGTGCCGCCGGCCGACGCGCGCGTGGCGGAGGTCGGGGCCTGCGTCTGGGCCTCGATGTCGGCCGCCGACCGGCGGGCCCGGATCGGGGCGGCCCCGGAGAAGCGGACCGTGCCGGAAGACCACTGGGACTATCCCGCCCCGCTGGCCAATGACGCCCTGTTCGACGCGGACCTGATCGGCCGGGTGCGAGCCTGTGATCCCAACCTTACGCGCCACTGGCGCTATTCGGTGCTGGCCGGCGCGGCCGTGGTCGAGCGCGAGGCGGCGCTGGCGCGGCTGGCCCGCGCGGGGTTGAGCGAGGCGGAGCTGCTGGCCGCCTGGACGG
>NZ_JAAIVC010000343.1 GCF_010975005.1 Caulobacter sp. 17J65-9
GACCACCCCGCCGCCGGCGAACGGCGCCACGCCGGCCGCGCCGGCCCACTGATGCGGACCGCGTCCTCCACGCTCGCGCTCGCCGCCGCCCTGGCGCTGGGCGCGAGCGGCCTGGCCGCCTGCGAGAAGAAGCACGAAGCCGAGCCGGCGCAGGTCCAGGCCGACGGACAGACGGTCCAGACCGAAGGCTCGTCCTCCGCGATCGACGAGGCGCAGGTGAAGGCGGCGGCGAAGGACGCGGCGGCCCAGGTGGCCGCCGGCGCCACCGCCGTGGCCGAGGGCGTCAAGGAAGGCGTCAAGGAAGGCCACAGCCAGGCCAAGCAGGAACTGCGGGAAGACGAGGCGGCCTCCGCCCCCGCGCCCAAGTCCTGATCCTGTGAACACGTGCGTGCGGCCGGCCGTCGTTCCCGACGGCCGGCCTTTTTCGTGCGCGTGATGCGAACGACTTGCAACCGCAACCGCCGCCGCTATTGTCGCGCGCGAAGCTTCAGGAGACCGGCGACATGAGCACGACCTTCCGCCCCCGCGTTTGGACCTCGATGGGCGCCGCCCTGGTGCTGGGCGCCGGCGCGCTGGCGGGCTGCTCGGGCGAGGCCGGCGACAAGGCCGAGACCGCCCCCGCGAACCCGGCCGCCGCCAGCGCAGGCGGCGAGGGCGAGGGTGAAGGCGCCGCC
>NZ_JAAIVC010000344.1 GCF_010975005.1 Caulobacter sp. 17J65-9
CTCGCCGCCCTGCTGGCCGAGGAGGCCCCGGCGCTGAACGGCGCGGTGCTGCACGCCGGCGCGCGCGAGCCGGCCGGCGACCTGCCGGGCCTGCTGGCCGGCCGCGTGACCCTACGGACCGTCGCCCTCTACGAGACCGCCGCCGCCGACCCGGCCGAGGCCCTGGCGCGGCTGGACACCCTGGACGCCGTGCTGGTGCATTCGCCCAAGGCGGGACGGCGCCTGGCGGCCGTTCTGGACCCCGCCACAGCCGGCGATCTGAGCTTCGCCTGCATCTCGCCCGCCGCCGCCGAGCCGCTGGCCGAGAGGGGCTTCAAAAAGCTGCACGCGTCGCGGTTCCCTGACGAGGGCCATTTGCTTAGATTGCTGGCGGAGCCGCTGATCGAGACCCCATGACTTCGCCCGTCGTCGAACCTGTCGAGCCCAACGACCTGCCGGAGCTTCCGCCCCGGCGGCCGATGAACGCGGTGTGGTTCTTCGTGCCCTACACCCTGCTGCTGATCGCGGTGGCGCTGGGCGTGATCCTGAACGCCGAGCGGCTGGGCCTGAAGAAGCACCGCGCGCCCGAGCCGGCCGCCGCCGAGGCGCCCGCCGCCGTCACGACCGACGCCCAGCTGCGCGCCCGCATCGCCGATCTGGAGGCCCAACTGGCCGCCGCCCGCGCCGCCGGCC
>NZ_JAAIVC010000345.1 GCF_010975005.1 Caulobacter sp. 17J65-9
AAGAGGTGTCCCACGACGCTCGCGCTATGGCTTTTACTTTGCCAGACGATGTCTTCTTCAAGTTCGACCTAGTGCCACCTTTCGGCCGGTCGAACCCTTCCTTCACGATTTCAATCATCCGCCGGCGCAAGCGCCAGCTGATGAAACCTGTTTGCGATCGAGAGCTTGGTGGAGCCAGACGGGATCGAACCGACGACCTCATGCTTGCAAAGCACGCGCTCTACCAACTGAGCTATGGCCCCTTACCGGGAGCCGCTCAGGAGAGCTGGGTCTGTGGTGAAATCCGCGGCGTGACCGAAGGGAAATGGTAGGCCCGGGCAGACTCGAACTGCCGACCTTACGCTTATCAGGCGTACGCTCTAACCACCTGAGCTACGGGCCTATGGCAGCGCCGCACCGGACCGGATCGACCTGACGTATTCAGGTCGCCTTCGGGCTCGCGATCGCACTCCAGCCTGGTCGGCCGGAGCGAAGTGGAAAGAGAAACGAAGACGGCGGCGATCCGCTCAGTAGATTAAGTGACGTCCCAATAGGTCGTGAGACCTGGAGGAACATCCTTAGAAAGGAGGTGATCCAGCCGCAGGTTCCCCTACGGCTACCTTGTTACGACTTCACCCCAGTCGCTGACCCTACCGTGGTCGCCTGCCTCCTTGCGGTTAGCGCAGCGCCT
>NZ_JAAIVC010000346.1 GCF_010975005.1 Caulobacter sp. 17J65-9
GGCCCGGCCCACACGAACAGCGCGTCCACCGCCGCCTCCGGCGCCGGCGCCTGGGCCTGGGCCTGGGCCGGCGCGGCGAAGGCCAGCACCGCGACGGCCGCCGCCGCCCGCAGCATCCGATGTCGAGTCATGCACGCCCCCTCGTCCTGGCCCGAGGTTAGCCAACCCTCTCCCCTTGCGGGAGAGGGAGGGTCCCGCCATTGCCTTTCCCCCGCCCCTGCGCGACGCTCGGCGAAGCAGCCGGCGCCGCGGGCGCGCACTCTAGGAACCGCAGACTTGCCCCCCGGCGGCTTTCGCTTCGACCGTTTCCTGCTCGATCCCCGCGACCGCCGGCTCAGCTTCGACGACGCGCCGGTCGAGCTGAACGCGCGCTATCTCGACGCCCTGACCCTGCTGGTCAGCGAGCACGGCAAGCTGGTGCCCAAGGACCGCTTCCTGGCCGAGGTCTGGCGCGGCGTGCCGGTCACCGACGAGGCGCTGACCCAGTGCATCCGCACCCTGCGCCGCAGGCTCGGCGACGACGCGACCAGCCCGCGCTTCATCGAGACCGTGCCCAAGTACGGCTATCGCTTCATCGCCCCGGTCGCCGCGGTCGAGGCCCCGGCCCCGGCCGCCGGCGCGCCGGCGCCCGCCTGGCGGCGCGTGCTGTGGCTGGG
>NZ_JAAIVC010000347.1 GCF_010975005.1 Caulobacter sp. 17J65-9
GCCGCGGACAGGTCCATCCCCGCCGCCGCGCGCCACTTGGCCCGGGCGTCGTCGCGTCGGCCCAGCCGCTCCAGCGCGTCGCCCCAGGCCAGATGCAGCGCGCCCCAGCGCGGGGCGCGCTCGGCGGCGGCCGCGTAACGCTTCAGCGCTGCCCTGGCATTGTCTTGTCGGACCAGGATGTCGCCCTCGAACTTCAGCGGGTCGGCCCAGCGCGGGCCTTTCTTCTGGGCGGTGTGGAACAGGGCGATCGCCCCCTCCAGGTCCCCGCGGCCGAGCTTGGCCTCACCCCAGGCGGCGTCAGGCTGCGGCAGGGACGGCGACTGGCGCGAGGCTTCCGCGAACCAGCGGTCGGCCTCTCGCCTGTCGCCAGCCAGTTCGGCGATCCTGGCCCGGGCCAGCAGGCCGGGCAGGCTGTCGGTCGGGGTGGTCGCGGCCAGGGCGCGGCCGCGCGCCAGTTCGCCGGTTCGCGCCAACGCCTCGGCCAGTAGCGGCGCGCCGGTCGCCCGCCAGATCCGGTCATAGGGCGGAGCGCCGAGCACCGGCAGGGCCGAGGCCTTCTCCAGCCCGGCGCGCGCCGCGGCCCAGTCGCCGCGATCGGCCGCCGTCGCCGTCCACGGCAGGGTCGCTTCCCATGCCGGGTAGAGGACGGC
>NZ_JAAIVC010000348.1 GCF_010975005.1 Caulobacter sp. 17J65-9
GCCCGGAACCGCCATGCCGGCGACCCCGCCGACCGAAACCCCGCCCGCCGGCGCCCCGGCCGGCACGGGCACGCCCCCGCCGGCGGGATCGACCTCGCCGCAGTGAGGGAGCGCGGGCTTTCGCCGGAGAGGCGGAGCCCGCCCTGTTCCGTGCGCCCCGGCGAAAGCCGGGGGCCAGGTGAAGCCCACCGGCCGTCGTGGATGAATCTGGGTCCCGGCTTTCGTCGGGACATACGGTTGAGAGCTAATCGCCAGGCTCGCGCAGAAGCGTCACCACGCAGCGCTCGACCTTGATCACCCCGCGGCGTTCAAGCTCGGCGAGGGCGATCTCGATCTGGCGAGGGTCTGCCTTTCCGCCGTCGGCCAGGGTCTGGTAGCTGAACTCCCAGGTCCCGTCGGGGCCGGCGTGGGCGGCGATGATCTCGAGCAGCCGCTCGAGGGGCAGGTCAAAAGCCCCGCCCGTGCTCGTGGATGTGGCCGGGTTCGGGGGCCGGATGGCGCGGGTCGCCCCGGCGGGCGGGCCGCAGCAGTTTTCGCAGGCGCTTGCCGCCGGGCATGACCGCCAGGGCCAGGTCGGCGGCGGCGCCGGCCGCGCGCAGGGGCGCGGGC
>NZ_JAAIVC010000349.1 GCF_010975005.1 Caulobacter sp. 17J65-9
CTGCAGAGGCGGCAGCGCCTGCGGGGCGGGCGCGCCCGGCCAGGCGGCTTCCGCCGCCGCGGCCAGGGCGGCGCCCTGCGCGACCAGCTCGGCCTCGGTCTGGCGCACCAGGGTGTTCTCGTACACCCGCAGGAAGATCGCGCTGACGCCGGGCAGGGCGGCGGTGAAGATCAGCACCGCCAGCACGATGGTGCGCAGGCGCAGGGTCGGCCAGCGGCTGCGGACGAAGGCCTTGAACCGCCTGATCACGCCCGCGCGCCGGTGCAGGCCCCCAGCTGGTAGCCGACCCCGGCGCGGGTCTCAATCACGTCGTGGCCGCCGACCCCGGCGAATTTGCCGCGCAGGTTGCGCACGTGGCTGTCGATGGTGCGGTCGGTCACCGCGAAGCCCGGGCCGTGCAGGCGGCTGATCAGGTGGTCGCGGGTGAACACCTTGCCGGGCGCCGCGGCCAGCGCGCGCAGGATGCCGAACTCGGTGACGGTCAGGGCGACGTCGGCGCCCTCCCAGCGGGCGCGCCAGCCGTCCGGGTCCAGGCTGAGGCGGCCGCGCGCCAGGGCGCCTTCCGCCGGGGCCTCGCGCGGGGCCGAGCGGCGCAGGACGGCCTGCAC
>NZ_JAAIVC010000034.1 GCF_010975005.1 Caulobacter sp. 17J65-9
GGCGTAGACGGGCGCGGTCACCGCCGCCGTCGCGGCCACCGTGCGCCGGGTCGTGCGGCGCGCCACGCCGGCGTAGCTGACCGGCGTCGCCGGCCGGCCGACCACCGCCTGGGCCTGGCTGACCAGGTCGGACGGCGTCTTGGGCAGCAGCACGCCGCTCCAGGACAGGCCGCCCGCGAAGGCGGCGGCCGCGACGGCGGCGATGAACAGGCGTCGGACGATCATGGCTTGGCTCCAGCCGCCGCCGGCGCGGGCAGTTCGCCGATGTTCGACATGGCGTCGATGCCGACGGACTTCGCCCCCGCGGGCGCGTTGAACGAGAACGCCGTCGCGGGCGCGGCGCCGGTCTTCCAGTCGTGCAGGGTGACGGCGTACTGCGGCGCGCCCGCCACCGTCTTGCTGGTGATCACGTACTTGCAGGGCAGCGGCTGGGCGCCCTTGCGCACCCACAGCTGCCAGTCGGTGTCGACGTTGCGGAAGGCGAGGTGCTCGCACGCCTCGCCGTTCACCACGCCCTCGCCGATGTGCTTGGCCTCGATCACGCCCGAGGTCAGCTCGTCGTAGCTCTTGGTCAGCAGCAGGTCGGCGGCCGGCATGTCCAGCGTGTACTTGGTGCGCAGCAGGTCGATCAGCTGGTCGACCGAGCCCGGCGCCTTCAGCTGGCTGTAGGTCTTGCCGAAGCGGTCGAACACGGTGGCGGTCTTGCCGTCGAACACCAGTTCGATGTCGGAATAGCCGCCGGTCCGCTGGACGTGCAGCTTGTCCGGCCGAGCCAGGGTCATCTCGCCCGAGGCGCTGTAGCTGATCCGCTCGATCTCCGGGGTGATCACGTCCAGGTCGACGTCGAACCGGGCCGAAAGGTTGTTCTGGCTGGCCAGATAGTCCGACATCGATTTCAGGATCGCGCGCGCGTCGTCGTCGGCCGAGGCCGGTGCGGCGGCGGCCAGGGCTCTGGTCGCGAGCGCGAGCGTCGAGCGCGTGACGGCTCGGGTCATGGTTCGGCTCCCTCCCCGGCCCCCTCGGTCATGACCGTTCTCGCGGGCCCGGCCGGGCGACCACGCGTGGCCGTCGAACATCCGGCCATCGCGTCGAGATGTCGCTCAGGCCTATTGCCGACCCGCCCCCGGGATTCTGCTGAGGGTCCGACGCGCCTCCGCCCGGGTCCCCGCTGGCGCCGCTTCGTCCGAGCGTTTATACGGGCGCCCACCCGCGCCGCGGCCCGGCCCTGTGCGCCGCCCGCGCTCGCGCGAACTGTAAGAGAGGGATGGAAGTCACATGGCCAAGATCAAGGTCGCCAATCCGGTCGTCGACATCGACGGCGACGAGATGACCCGCATCATCTGGAAGCTGATCAAGGACAAGCTGATCTTCCCGTACCTGGACCTCGAGCTCGACTATTACGACCTGTCGATCGAGAACCGCGACGCCACCGAGGACAAGGTGACGGTCGACGCGGCCGAGGCCATCAAGCGCCACGGCGTGGGCGTGAAGTGCGCCACCATCACCCCGGACGAAGCCCGGGTGAAAGAATTCAACCTCAAGAAGATGTGGAAGTCGCCGAACGGCACCATCCGCAACATCCTGGGCGGCGTGGTCTTCCGTGAGCCGATCATCTGCAAGAACGTCCCGCGCCTGGTGCCGGGCTGGACCCAGCCGATCGTCGTCGGCCGTCACGCCTTCGGCGACCAGTACAAGGCCACCGACTTCAAGGTCCCGGGCCCGGGTCGCCTGACCATCAAGTTCGAAGGCCAGGACGGCAAGACCATCGAGCACGAGGTGTTCCAGTTCCCGTCGGCCGGCGTGGCCATGGGCATGTACAACCTCGACGACTCGATCGCCGAATTCGCCCGCGCCAGCTTCGCCTACGGCCTGCAGCGCAACTTCCCGGTCTACCTGTCGACCAAGAACACCATCCTCAAGGCCTATGACGGGCGCTTCAAGGACATCTTCCAGGAAGTGTTCGACGCCGAGTTCGCGACCGAGTTCAAGGCCCGCGGCCTGACCTACGAGCACCGTCTGATCGACGACATGGTCGCCGCGGCCATGAAGTGGTCGGGCGGCTTCGTCTGGGCCTGCAAGAACTACGACGGCGACGTGCAGTCGGACGTGGTCGCCCAGGGCTTCGGCTCGCTCGGCCTGATGACCTCGGTCCTGATGACCCCGGACGGCAACGTCGTGGAGTCGGAAGCCGCCCACGGCACCGTCACCCGCCACTACCGCCAGCACCAGCGCGGCGAGTCGACCTCGACCAACTCGATCGCCTCGATCTACGCCTGGACCCGCGGCCTGAAGCACCGCGCCAAGCTGGACGGCAACGCCGAACTGCAGACCTTCGCCGAGACCCTGGAAAAGGTCACCGTGGCGACCGTCGAAAGCGGCTTCATGACCAAGGACCTGGCGCTGCTGGTCGGCGACCAGCAGGGCTGGCTGACCACCGAGGGCTTCCTCGACAAGGTCGCCGAGAACCTGGAAGCGGCCATGGCCAAGGCGGCCTGAGCCGCCTGACCGAAGGGTCCACGATCAGCCCCCGCCGCGCTTCCCGCGCGGCGGGGGTTTTCGTTTGGGCGCTCAGCGACCGACGTTCCTCGACAAACCTTCGCAAAACCGGGACAAGGTGAAGGTTAACAGCGGCGCGACGCGCATGGTCCGCCGCTCGCTCGGGGAAGCGAGGGGAAGATGCAACGTCTGCTGCCGATCCTGCTGATCGTCGCCGTGCTCGGCGCGGCCGGGACCTTCGTGCTCGCACCGATCGGGGCGTTCTTCGCCCTGCGTTCGGCCGCGCAGAGCGAGGACGTGGACGCCCTCAACGACCTGGTCGACTTCGCCGCCGTGCGGCGCAGCCTGCAGCCGCAACTGATCGCCGCTCCGACGCCCGGCCCGGACGTGTTCCAGGATCCGCTCGGCGCGCTCAAGCACGCCATCGAGCCGTTCACCGCGCCGGGCGCCGACGCCTATCTGACGCCCAAGGCGCTGCACCGCCTGACCCTCGGCGCCGGCCGCGCCGCGCCCAACGACACGCCCGTCGACCAGCCGGGGAACACCCTGTCGGTGCGCCACTGGGGACCGAACCGCGCCCGCCTGGGCGTTCCGGGCCAATCCGGCGAGACCATCTTCACCTTCGAGCGCAAGGGGCTGTTCAAGTGGAAGCTGGTGCACGTCGGCCTGCCGAAGGCGGCGGCGACGACCACCGCCCCGGCCGCGGCGACCGCCGCCGCGCCCGCGCCCGTTCCCGCTCACTAAGCCCTCCGAACGGCGAACAACGTTCTTGCTTCGTTCGCGCGAAGCGCTACGCTTCGCCCGCCTTCAGGAGAGCTCCATGATCAGCTACGTCACCATCGGCCACGACGACCTCGACAAGGCCATGGCCTTCTACGACCCGGTGCTGGCGGCGCTCGGCTGCGAGCGCAAGTGGGACAAGGACGGCTGGGCCGGCTACGGCTCGACCGCCAATCCGGACGCGCCGGGCGTCATGCTGGCCACCCCGGCGAACGGCCAGCCGGCCCGCGCCGGCAACGGCGTCATGGTCGGCCTGCACGCCCCGACCCCGGCCCACGTCGACGCCTTCCACGCCGCGGCCATGGCCAACGGCGGGACCTGTGAAGGCGCACCGGGCCCCAGGCCTCAGTACGGCAGCCCGAACTACTACCTGGCCTACGTGCGCGATCCGGTCGGCAACAAGCTGGCGGCGTACTGCACCACGTACCAGCCGGCGTAATTTCCCCTTCTCCCCTTGCGGGAGAAGGTGGCGCGCGGAGCGCGTCGGATGAGGGGTGACAGCGCGGGGCTGTTCCAGCGTGGCGCCTGTCTATCTCTCGTCCTGACGCCTCGGCGCAGACCCCCCTCATCCGGCCGGCTCCGCCGGCCACCTTCTCCCGCAAGGGGAGAAGGAACCACGAAAGCTTGACCCGCCGGCCACGCTCGCGCACCGAGGCGGCGTCATGCTCTTCGTCCTCTCGCGCGTCCTTCCCTTCTTCCTGATCATCGGCGCCGGCGCGCTGGCGGCGCGGCTGAAACTGCTGGACGCAGCCGCCGCGCAGGGGCTGTCGCGCTACGTCTACTGGATCGGCTTTCCGGCGCTGCTGGTGTTCGGCCTGTCGCACGCGGCGCCGCCCAGCCTGGCCGACGCGCGCGGCCTCGCGGCCTACGTGGTCGCCGCCGCCCTGCCCCTGCTTCTGACCGTCGGGCTGGGCCGGGCGCTCCAGTGGCCGCGCGAGGTGCGGGCCGGGGCGGCGATGGCGGCGACCGTCGGCAACACCGCCTTCCTGGGCCTGCCGCTGACCGTGTCGGTGCTGGGCGAGCACGCCCGCTCGGCCGCCAGCGCCATCATGGCCATCGACGCGGTGATCCTGCTGTCGTTCAGCGTCGGCGTGGTCCGCGGGGCCGGGGCGCTGAGGAGCGTGGCCACCAACCCGGTCGTGGTCGCCGCCCTGATCGGCGCGGCCATGCTGGCGCTCGGCCTGGTCCTGCCCGGGCCGATCGACGCCGCGGCCGGCGCGCTCGCCGCCACCGCAAGCCCCGTGGCCCTCGTGGCGCTTGGCGCGGTGCTGACGCTCGAGGCCGGTCACGCGCCCCGGGCGGAGATTCCGCCGGTCGCCTGGGCGGCGGCGTCCAAGCTGCTGGTCTCGCCCGCCCTGGTCTGGATCGCCACCGGCCTGGTCGGGGCCTCGGCCGCCTTCCGCACGGTCGCCGTGCTGATGGCCGCCTGCCCGACCGCGGTCACCGTCTTCGTCCAGGCGCGCGCCTACGGCGTGTTCGCGCGCGGCGCGGCGCAGGTGGTGGCGCTGGCCACCCTGGCCTCGGCCGTGACCCTGACCCTGCTGGCCGGCTGGCTCACCGCCTGAGCCGCGACGGCGCCGGCCTTGCAGCGCACCGGTCGGACATCCACGTCTGGGACACCCCGGCCAATGCACAAAGTGATCCTTCCCGCGCTCATCCTGCTGGTCGTCGCCAGCGTGGCGTTCGCCTGAGCCCTACGCGCCCGCCGGCGATTTCGCCGGCAGCACCGCCATCAGCGCGCGGGTGAAGCCCACCGGGGCCACGGTCAGGTGGTCCTCGCCGTCCAGCACGACGGACTGAACGTGCAGGCCTGAATAGTGGCGAGACTTCAGCACGCGCTCGAAGGCGGCCATGTCGCCGACCAGGTCGTTTGTGCGGTTCTGGCGCGGCCCCGGCCCCACCGTCTCGAAACCGCCCACGTACATGAACACCTCGGCCGGCAGATCGCGGTGCGTCCCGGCGTAGGCCGCCTCCATCTTCATGACGTGGCGCCGGTCGTACCAGAAGGACGGGCTGCCCAGCACGTAGCCGTGGAACAGGGTCGGGTCGGTCAGCAGGATCTGGGCGCCCAGCAGGCCGCCGTAGGAGTGGCCCAGCAGCACGCGGCGCGCGGGATCGGCGCGGAAGCGGCCCTCGACGAAGGGCAGGACCTGCGCCTTCAGATAGGCCTGGTAGGCCGCCCCCTGCCCGTGCACGCCCTTGTTCGGGCCGTTGGGCGTGGGGGTGTAGTCGCGCCGGCGGCTGTCCGCGCCGGAGTCGCCCCGCGCGTAGGACAAGCCGACCAGGATGAAGTCCTCCAGCACCGGGCCGTCCAGGTTCACCCGCCGGGCGATGCTGCGGATCACCGGGAAGGCGTAGTCGGCGTCGGTGACGTAGAGCACCGGATAGCGCCGCTCCGGATGCGCCTCGTAATCGGCCGGCAGGTTGACGAACACCTCGTACTGGCGCCCCGACACCGGGTCCGGGACGCTCCAGACCTGGGTGCCCTTCAGCACGTAGGGCGCGCCCTCGGTGGCGGCGGCCGGGGGCGTCGAGACCCTGGTTTGGGTTTGGGCGTCGGCCCGCTCGCTGCAGGCGCCCGCGAACAGGGCGACCGCCAGGACCACCGCCGAAACCAGAGCCTTCATACGCATCGCATCCCCCCAGCTGAGCCGTTCGACCCTAAGGGAGAATGTGGCGACACGGCGGCCCCCAGGCTTGTGTCGCCCCCCGCGCACAATCCCCCGCGCCGGGCAGTTTAGGCCGCCGGGGGCGACGCGGAGGCGGCTTGAACCTTTGGCGACTGATCCTGGGCCGCCGGCTGGCCAACCGCGAGTCCCCCGAGCGCAAGATCGGCGCGTTCGAGGGCGTGCCGGCCATGGGCCTGGACGGGCTGGGCTCCTCGGCCTACGGGCCGGAGGCGGCCCTGACCATCCTCATGCCGCTGGGCGCGGCCAGCCTCGCCTTCATCGGCTGGGTCATGGCCCCCATCGTGGGCCTGCTGGCCATCCTGTTCGTCTCCTACTGGCAGACCATCGCCGCCTATCCGTCGAACGGCGGGGCCTACATCGTCGCGCGCGAGAACCTGGGCGCCGGGACCAGCCTGCTGGCCGCCGCCGCCCTGATGATCGACTACGTGCTCAACGTCGCCGTGGGCATATCGGCGGGGGTCGGCGCCCTGGTCTCGGCCGTGCCGGCCCTGCACCCGCACATCCTGCCCCTGTGCCTGGCCATCCTGGCCGTCGTCACCATTGTGAACCTGAGGGGCACGCTGGACGCCGGGCGGCTGTTCGCCGTGCCGACCTACCTGTTCGTCGCCAGCTTCCTGCTGATCCTGGCGATCGGGATCGTCCGCACGCTCATGGCCGGCGGCGCGCCGCAGCCGCTGGTCAGCCCGCCGCCGCTGGGGCCGGCCACCCAGACCGCGTCGGCCTGGCTGCTGCTGCACGCCTTCGCCAGCGGCTGCACGGCCATGACCGGGGTCGAGGCGGTCAGCAACGGCATGAGCGCCTTTCGCGAGCCGCGCGTGCGCAACGGCCACCGGACGCTGGCCGCCATCGTCGCCATACTGGGCGTGCTGCTGGCCGGGATCGCCTGGCTGGCCTCGGCCTTCCACATCGGGGCGATGGACCAGAGCCGCGAGGGCTATCGCAGCGTGCTGGCCCAGCTGGCGGCCGCCGTGGTCGGCCAGGGCGTGTTCTACTACGTGGCGATCGGCGCGCTGCTGAGCGTTCTGGCCCTGTCGGCCAACACCAGCTTCGCCGGGTTTCCGCGGCTCTGCCGCATGATCGCCGCCGACGGCTTCCTGCCCAAGTCCTTCACCCTGTCGGGTCGCCGCCTCGTGTTCTCGGTCGGCATCCTCTACCTGTGCGCCTGCGCGGGCGTGTTGCTGACCATGTTCGGCGGGATCACCGACCGGCTGATCCCCCTCTTCGCCATCGGCGCCTTCCTGACCTTCACCCTGTCCCAGGCCGGCATGGTGCTGCACTGGCGGCGCATGCTGAGGCAGGCGAAGGACGCCGCAGAGCGCCGGCGCCACGCGACCCACCTGGCGATCAACGCTGTGGGCGCCGCGACCACCGGCGCGGCCCTGGTCGTGATCCTGACCGCCAAGTTCTTCGAGGGGGCGTGGATCACCGTGCTGGCCATCCCGCTGGTGATCGGCCTGCTGCACGCCGTCGGCCGCTATTACAGGCGGCTGGAGACGGAGGTCGCCGCCACCCGGCCGGTGGTGTTCCAGCCCGAAAGCCCCATGCTGGTCCTGGTCGCCCTGGAACGCTGGAACCGGGTGGCCGAGAAGGCGGTGCAGTTCGCCCTGACCCTGTCGCCCGACGTCATCGGCGTGCACCTGAGCCAGCTCTCCGGCCCCGACGAGGACGAGGACCTGAGCGGGCTGAAGCGCGACTGGCGGGTCTATGTCGAGGACCCGGCGCGCAAGGCCGGGCGGCCGCCGCCTCGGCTGTTCGTCCTGGCCGCCCAGCGGCGCTCCCTGCACGAACCCTTCCTGAAGCTGACCGAGGAGCTGGAGGAGAGCTTCGGCCCCCGGCGACGCATCGCCGTGCTGATCCCCCAGATCGTCAGTCGGCGCTGGTGGGAATACCCGCTGCACGCCCACCGGGCCCGCGCGCTCCGCGCCCACATCCTGCAGCACGGCGGCGAGGACGTGACCCTGATCGACGTGCCCTGGCGGCTGGAGTGACCCTTTAGCGGGAGGGCGGCGGGCTCCCTGCCGGAAACTGCGCCACGACCGGATCGACGATCTGTTCGATGTCGGACTGGCTCACGTGCGAGCCCAGGCTCCTGGTGCCCTTGCCGTGCCAGATCGGCTGCTGGGTGTGGGCGTCGTAGACGGTGATCATCAGCGAGCCGTTCACGCGGGTGTCCGGCGTGATGCCCCAGCCGAAGTACCAGCTCGGCATGTCGTAATAGTCGTAGGTGTTGTTCCAGGCCGACGAGATCAGCTCGATCGAGACGGTGAAGTCGGGCTCGGGCCCACGGGCGAAGCCGCGCGCCTGCAGGTCACGGTCGATCACCGCGCGGACGTTGTCGAACAGGACCGGGCTCATGCCCTGAGGCGCGGCCTGATCGTTCCAGGCGTAGCTGCGATAGGCCGACATGTTCGCGTTGGGCGCGGTCTCGGTCGTGACCTCTGTCGCGCATCCCGCGAGACCCAGGAGTACCGACGCCAGAAGGGCCGCTGAAGCCTTCGACATTTCGACCGCCCTCACTCGGCAGTTGCCTGAGGAGAACCGGCTCGCACTGTTTGAAGTTCGCGCCGTCGCACTCGAGTTTCGGCGCGGTGAGCTCGTCAGCCCGGCGTCCGTTCAGCTGGGAGATCCTGGCCGGCGAAGCAGGTCTAGGCTTTGCTGCGGTCCGGACGCCAGGCCGGCAAGAGATCCTGAAGCACCAGCAGGCCGAAAACGGCGAGGAACAGGACGGGCGCCGCCGACATCGGCCATCGCTCGAGCGCCGTGACGTACACCGTCCGCCCGTCGTCGGTAATCGGGAAGACCTTTCCGAGCGAAGCGTCGGGGGCGGACGGGCTGTGGGCGCCGATCCACATCGAGATCCCGAACACGGCCACGAGCGCCGCGGTCATGAGGCGCACAAGCCAGCCGAGCGGCCCGACAGGCTCGGAATTGTTCAGCATCGATCACGCCCCCATTTGAGACCGACGTTCTCATCGAGGCGCCGTCTCGGCAAGATCGAAGCTCAACCCAAACGAAAGGGCCCGGAGATCGCTCTCCGGGCCCTTCGCGTTTCAGCCTGTCGGCCAGCCTCAGCCGGCCAGCAGCGCCTTGACCGCCTCGACGCCGGCTTCGGCCTTGGAAGCGTCCGGCGCGCCGCCCTGGGCGAAGTCCGGCTTGCCGCCGGCGCCCTGGCCGCCCATGGCGATCACGGCGGCGCGGGCCAGCTCGGCGGCGTTGAAGCGGCCGGTCAGGTCCGGGGTGACGGCGACGGTCACCGCCGCCTTGCCCTCGGCCACGCCGACCACGGCCACGACGCCGGAGCCGATCTGCTTCTTGAACTCCTCGGCGATGGGGCGAAGCTCCTTGCCGCCGACGCCGTCCAGCACGCGGCCCATGAACTTCACGCCGCCGATCTCCTCGGGGCCCGCGGCCGCGCCGCCGCCGCCACCCAGCGCCAGCTGGCGCTTGGCGTCGGCCAGCTGCTTTTCGAGGTTGCGGCGCTCGGCGATCAGGGCCTCGATGCGGGCCGGCACGTCGGCCGGCTGCACCTTGAACTGCTGGGCCAGGCCGACCGAGACGTTGGCCTGGTCGAGCAGGTGGCGACGCGCGGCCTCGCCGGTCAGGGCCTCGATGCGGCGCACGCCGGCGGCGACGCCGCCTTCCGAGACGATCTTGAACAGGGCGATGTCGCCGGTGCGGGCCACGTGGGTGCCGCCGCACAGCTCGATCGAATAGGCCCCCTCGCCTTCCAGCGCCTGGCCGAGCGTCAGCACGCGGACCTCGTCGCCGTACTTCTCGCCGAACAGGGCCGTCGCGCCGGCCTCCATGGCCGCCTGCGGGGCCATGACCTGGACGTCGGCCGGCACGTTCTGGCGGACGACGGCGTTCACCTCGTCCTCGATCCGGTCGATCTCGGCGGCGGTCAGCGGCTGGCCGTGGCTGAAGTCGAAGCGGATGCGCTCGCCGTCGACCATCTGGCCCTTCTGGGCCACGTGCGGGCCCAGCACGTTCTTCAGGGCGGCGTGCAGCAGGTGGGTGGCCGAGTGGTTGGCGCGGGTGCGGGTGCGCCGCTCGGCGTCGACGTACAGGTGCGCGTGGTCGCCGACCGACAGGCGCGCCGAACCGACCGTGATCTTGTGCACGTGCAGGTCGCCGGCCTGCTTGGCGGTGTCCACAACGTGGCCCGAGCCGCCGGCCCACTCGATCTGGCCGGTGTCGCCGGCCTGGCCGCCGCTCTCTGCGTAGAAGGGCGTGCGGTCGAACACGACCTCGACCGTGTCGCCGGCGTCGGCGTGGTCGACCGGCTGGCCGTCCTTCAGGATGGCCAGGGTCTCGGCCGTGCCCTCGGTGTGGTCGTAGCCGATGAACTGCGTCGGGCCGAGGCGGTCACGGATGGCGAACCACTCGGCGGCGGCGGCGACCTGGCCGGAGCCCTTCCAGTTCTGCTTGCCGCGCTGACGCTGCTCGTCCATCGCGGCGTTGAAGCCCTCGACGTCGACGGTCAGGCCGCGACGGCGCGCCTCGTCCTCGGTCAGGTCCAGCGGGAAGCCGTAGGTGTCGTACAGGGTGAAGGCGGTCTGGCCCGGGATGGCCCCGCCTTCGCCCAGGTCCTTGGTGGCGGTGTCCAGCAGGCTCATGCCGCGGCCCAGCGTGGTGCGGAACCGCTCCTCCTCCTGGCGCAGGGTCTCGGTGACGAAGGCCTCGGCCCGCTTCAGCTCCGGATAGGCGTCGCCCATCTGGGCCACGAGCGCCGGCACCAGGCGGTGCATCAGCGGCTCCTGCGCGCCCAGCAGGTGCGCGTGGCGCATGGCGCGGCGCATGATGCGGCGCAGCACGTAGCCGCGGCCCTCGTTCGACGGGGTGACGCCGTCGGCGATCAGGAAGGACGAGGAGCGCAGGTGGTCGGCGATCACCCGGTGCGACGGGGCGCGGTCGCCCTCGGCCTTCACCTTGGTGGCCTCTTCGCTGGCCGCGATCAGGGCGCGGAACAGGTCGGTGTCGTAGTTGGAGTGCACGCCCTGCAGCACGGCGGCCAGGCGCTCCAGGCCCATGCCGGTGTCGATCGAGGGCTTGGGCAGGGCTTTCCGCGAGCCGTCGGCCGACTGCTCGAACTGCATGAACACCAGATTCCAGATCTCGACCCAGCGGTCGCCGTCGGCGTCGGCGCTGCCCGGAGGGCCGCCGGCCACGCTCGGGCCGTGGTCGTAGAAGATCTCGGTGCAGGGGCCGCACGGACCGGTGTCGCCCATGGACCAGAAGTTGTCGGAACCGGCGATCCGCACGATGCGGTCGTCGGACAGGCCGGCGACCTTCTTCCACAGCCCGTGGGCCTCGTCGTCGTCGATGTAGACCGTCACCATCAGACGGTCCTGCGGGATGCCGTACTCCTTGGTGACCAGGTTCCAGGCCAGCTCGATCGCGCGCTCCTTGAAGTAGTCGCCGAACGAGAAGTTGCCGAGCATCTCGAAGAAGGTGTGGTGGCGCGCGGTGTAGCCGACGTTGTCCAGGTCGTTGTGCTTGCCGCCGGCGCGCACGCATTTCTGCGAGGAGGTCGCGCGCGGGATCGCACGGGTTTCGCCGCCGGTGAACACGTTCTTGAACGGCACCATGCCCGCGTTGACGAACATCAGCGTCGGGTCGTTCTGCGGCACCAGCGGAGCCGAGGGCACCACCTCGTGGCCGTTCTTGCCGAAGTAGTCGAGGAAGGTGCTGCGGATCTGGTTCAGGGAGGCCATTGGGACTCGCGCGCGCGGGAGCGGAAAAGAGACCGCTCATATAGAGAGTGGGGCCCCGGGGAGCCAAGCGCTTTGCTGCGGCGCGGCAAGCGGGCGGGCGCGGCGCCCCCGCCGTCGGTCAGGTCAGGGCGGCGTTGAGCTGAACCAGCACGGCCACCACGACGACCGCCGCGACGCCGATCAGGGTCAGGGCGGTCTGCACCCCGCCCTCAGGGCGATGCACCACGGCGTTGCGCTGCCCCTGGTCCCAGGGCGTCGCGCCGTTCTCCGTCAGGTGGGTGTAGCTCGACACCAGGGTGAACAGGGAGACGAGGGGCACGCCCAGGCCCATCCCGCGCCCCCACACGCTCAGCTCGCGCGCGAACGCCGCCGGCACGCCGATCGCCTTGCCCTGGCGCAGCACGCGCACGCCGAAGATCCACTTGCCCGGCGACGATCCGGTCAGGCCGATCATCAGCGCATGGGCCGGGATCATCAGGGCGACGGTCGCCACGGCGTCGAGCAGCTTGCCGCCCGGCCCGGAGAACAGGCCGAACACCTCGGCGGCCGCGTCGGGGGCGACGGCGTAGCCGATCGTGCCGATCGAGAGCCAGAGGACGGAGCCGACGAGCAGATTGTCGAGCAGGCGGGCGAAGTAGCGCCGCCAGGGATGCGGCTTGCGATCGGTCCACACGTCCGCCGGAGCCGACGGCGCGACCAGGTCGGGGATCATCTGTGCCAGCGTGGCCCATTCGCCGCCCTCGGGACGGACGGACGTTTCCGACGAGACCGCCCCCGATTGCAGGAGCTCCCGAAGCTCGGCGACACTGACAGGCCCGGCGACGACGTCCGCCGCCCGGTAGAACCAACGCCGATCCACGCACGCCTCCCCCGAGAACGGCGGCACCATACGCATGCCGTCGCGGGCGCGACAGGCGCATTCGCGCGGGAATTGATTTGTCGAGCGGAGGCCGCCGGGGCCGGCCCGCCCCGGCTGAAAGTCGAGGTGTCTGCCAGCAGGACGGGCGCCCGGTTCCCCGGAATAAAGTTGAGGCGCCCGCCGGGAGGGCGGGCGCCTCAGGGACCGTGAGGACGCTTACGGCGCGGGGTCGGTCGGCGGGTCGCGCCGGTCGCCCTCGACGGGAACTCTAAAGGCTCAGGAGTCCTGGCCTTCGTCGGGCTCGGGCGTGCCCAGCAGCTCTTCGGAGAGCTTGGCGGACTGGCCGCGCACCCGGCGCTCGATCTCGAGCGCGACGTCGGGATTGGTCTTCAGGAACTCGCGCGCGTTCTCGCGGCCCTGGCCGATGCGGGTGCTGTTGTAGGAGAACCAGGAGCCGGACTTGTCGATCACCCCGGCCTTGACGCCCAGGTCGATGATCTCGCCGATCTTGGACACGCCTTCGCCGTACATGATGTCGAACTCGACCTCGCGGAACGGCGGGGCCACCTTGTTCTTCACCACCTTCACGCGGGTGGAGTTGCCGACCACCTCGTCGCGATTCTTGATCGCGCCGGTGCGGCGGATGTCCAGGCGCACCGAGGCGTAGAACTTCAGGGCGTTGCCGCCGGTGGTGGTCTCCGGCGAGCCGTACATCACCCCGATCTTGTGACGGATCTGGTTGATGAAGATCACCAGGCACTTGGACTTGGAGATGGAGGCGGTCAGCTTGCGCAGCGCCTGGCTCATCAGGCGCGCCTGCAGGCCCGGCAGGCTGTCGCCCATCTCGCCTTCGATTTCGGCCTTCGGCGTCAGGGCCGCCACCGAGTCGATGACGATGACGTCGATCGCGCCGGAGCGGACCAGGGTGTCGGTGATCTCCAGCGCCTGCTCGCCGGTGTCCGGCTGGGAGACCAGCAGGTCGTCGAGGTTGACGCCCAGCTTGTTGGCGTAGACCGGGTCGAGCGCGTGCTCGGCGTCGACGAAGGCGGCGGTGCCGCCGGCCTTCTGCACCTCGGCCACGGTGTGCAGGGCCAGCGTCGTCTTGCCCGAGCTCTCCGGCCCGTAGATCTCGACGATGCGGCCCTTCGGCAGGCCGCCGATGCCCAGCGCCAGGTCGAGGCCCAGCGAGCCGGTCGAGACCGACTCGATCTCCACCACCTTGCCGCCGGCGCCCAGCTTCATCACCGAGCCCTTGCCGAACGCCCGGTCGATCTGAGCCAGCGCCGCTTCCAGCGCGCGTTGCTTGTCCGCTTCGTCCTTGCCCACGAGTCTCAATGCCGCCTGTGTCACTTCGGGCCTCCCCTATCGCACGATTCCAAATCGTGTCTGCCGGAGAGCCCCGCCGTCTCGACCGCTCGAAGCGTCCCCATGAGCTGAACCGTACCCGTTTCGTTCCATGTTCGCAAGATGTTCTCATCATCATCGCGGGCCGGAACGGCGCATGAAGCGCGCGCCCCCTTGCTGAACAAGGATTTCGCGACCCGACGAGGGCGCTCGGCGGTGGCCTCCCGCCCCGCGCGACTGAAAGCCGCGCTCAGCCGGCGTTCGAGAACAGACGCTTGGCGACGGGCATGTAGCTTGGGCCGACCGGCACGGCGACGCCGTCGGCCAGGGTCAGCACCGCGCCCCCGGCCCCGTTCGGCTGGAACTCGCGAACGGCTTCCGGCCGCACGAAGGCGGAGCGGTGCACGCGTATCAGCTCGGTCGGGTCCAGCCGCTCCTCCAGCGCCGCCATGGTGGCGCGCAGGATATGGCTGCGCTGGGCGGTGTGCAGCAGCACGTAGTCCTTGGCCGCCTCGATCCACTCGATGGACTTCAGCGGCACGCGCTCCAGGCCCTGGCGGCCCTGCACCCAGAAGTCGCCGGCCACGGGCGCCGTCTCCACCGGAGCGGGCCGGCGGCCCTCGCGGCGGCGACGCACCCGGTCCACCGCCTGACGCAGGCGGTCCAGCCGCAGCGGCTTGAGCAGATAGTCGGCCGCCTCCACGTCGAAGGCGTCGACCGCGTGGTGCTCGAAGGCGGTCAGGAAGATGATCTCCGGGCGCCGTTCGGCAGGAATGTCGGCGGCGACGCCGAGGCCCGAGCGGCCCGGCATCTGGATGTCCAGCACCGCCAGGTCCGGCTGCAGCCGCGCGATGGCGTCCAGCGCCTCGACGCCGTTGCGGGCGGTCGCCACCACCTCGGCGCCCGGCACGTCCTCGAAGGCCACCGCCAGCCGCTCCAGGGCCAGCGGCTCGTCGTCGGCCAGCACCACTCTCAGCATCTCGCTCACGCCGCAGCCCTCTCCGCCCAGGTCAGCGGGAACCGGACCGCCGCCCGGAAGCCCTCGCCGTTCGCGCCCGCATCCAGAACCGCGCGCGGCCCGTACAGCAGGGCCAGCCGCTCGCGCACGTTGTTCAGGCCGACCCCGATTCCCGGCGGACGCGGACCAGCCTGCACCTCGCCGGCCCCGTCGTCCTCGACCGAAAGGACGAGATCCTCGCCCTCACGGCTGGCCGCCACGCGCAGGGTCACCGGGCGCAAGGCGGGGCTCACGGCGTACTTCACCGCGTTCTCGACCAGCGGCTGCAGCAGGAAGCTGGGCGCCATGGCCCGCAGCAGCTCCGGCGGGCAGTCCCAGACCACCCGCATGCGGTCGCGGAAGCGCTCGGCCTCGATGTCCAGATAGGCCTGGGTCACGGCCAGCTCGTCTTCCAGCGGGGTGAACGGCTCGGCGTCGGCCGCCAGCGAGGCGCGCAGGAAGTCCGACAGCTTGCCGATCATCGCCTCGGCCTCCTTGGCGCGCATGGTGACCACCAGGCTGCCGATGGCGTTGAGGGTGTTGAACAGGAAGTGCGGGTTGAGCTGGAAGCGCAGCGCCGCCAGCTGCGCCCGGCTGGCCGCCGCCAGCGCCTCGGCCAGGCGACGGTCGCGCTCGCGGGTCTCGATCACCGAGATCAGCCCGGTCGCCCCCATGCCGAAGAAGCCGTAGAGCGCCAGGTAGAGCACCGCGTTGGTGGTGATCACCAGCCGCATGGTGAGGGCGAACAACGGGTTGTCGGACACCACCTGGCCCTGCGGCGCCTCGCCCGGATGCAGCCAGCCGGCGGTCTGCACGTCGGCGGCGACGTGCAGCGCCCAGGCGAGCGAAAGAACAAGGCCGAGGACGACGACCCGCCCCGGGCGGCGGCCCTCAGGAATAGCGATAGCGAGCCGCCAGGCGCCGGCGCACAGGGTCACCCCCAGCGCGGCCAGCGCCGTCCAGCGCACCGCCTCGCGCGGCGAGAACAGGTCCGGCTCGGCCAGACCGCCGGCCATCATCAGCAGCAGGCCCAGCGTCCACACGCCCCCGATCAGCCGCAGGGCCTGGGGCCAGTGGCGGTCGGAAACGACAGGCGCGGCGGTGGACGTCACGGGCGTGAACCTGAGCAAGACACGCAAAGAGCCTACACGGACAGGCGTCTGAGCGCTCGGACCTTCGTCGCACCTTCGTCGCGGTTCCGGCGCTCGGTCGCAGGGCGGCGGACCCGCCGCGCGGAGGCGGTGATACAAGCGTCAAAGCAAAGCTCCGGAGCCGCCCCGTGCACAAGCCCCTCGCCGCCGCCGTGCTCGCCACCCTGCTCGCCGGCTCCGCCGCCAGCGTGACCGCCCAAACCACGACCCAAGCCGGGCCTCAGGCCGCGCCCCAGGCCGCCACGCCCGCCGCGGCTCCGGCCGAGGCGCTGACCCGCGCCGAGGCGACGGCGGCCCTGAAGGCGCTGGACGCCGCGCTCGACACCTACATCTTCCCGGACGCCGCCGCGAAGGCGCGCAAGGCCCTGAAGGCCGGCTGGAACCAGTATCTGGCGATCGGCGACAAGTCGGCCTTCGCCGAGCGGCTGACCCGCGACATCGGCGCGGCGCTGGACGACCACCACTTCTACGTCCGCGCCAGCGCGCCGGGCCCGCGCCCGGCGCCGGCGAACCCGCTGGCGACCGAAGCCGCCGACGCCTACGGCTTCACGACCGTCCAGCGCATGCCGGGCAATATCGGCTACATCGACCTGCGCCAGTTCTCCGACAGCCCGGAGGGCGCCAGGCGCGCCGAGGCGGCCATGGACCTGGTGCAGGACACCCAGGCCCTGATCATCGACCTGCGCAACAACCGCGGCGGCGGCGGCGCGGCCATGGCCGCCCTGATCGGACGCATGGCCTCCCAGCCGATCCCCCGCTCCGAGCTGATCTGGCGCGAGGGCGAGACCTTCACCCGCGTGCCCGGCGAGACCACCGACTATCCGGCCGAGAAGCGCTACGCCCGCCCGGTCTTCCTGCTGACCGCAAACTTCACCATCTCGGCGGCCGAGGCCTTCGCCTACGACCTGCAGACCGCCGGGCGCGTCACGGTGGTCGGCGAGACCACCCGCGGCGGCGCCAATCCGATGAACCGGCCGCCGTACGACCTGGGCGCGGGTCTGCGCGCCTGGGTCTCGAACGGCCGCTCCGAGCACCCGGTGACCAAGGGCACGCCGAACGGCACGGGCGTGAAGCCCGACGTGCCGACCGCGCCGGCCGACGCGCTCTACGTCGCCTACGCCCGCGCTCTGCAGGCCCTGCCGACCGAGGGCCTGACGCCGGGCCAGGCGCGCGAGCTGGCCAAGGCCAGGTCCGACGCCGAGGCCGCCCTCCCCCGCAGCGCCCAGCCCTGAACGTAAAAGGCCCCGGCGCGGAAGCGCCGGGGCCTTCAAGTTTTCAGTCGTCGTGGCCGATCAGGCGTTGGACGCCCAGGCGCCGACGTTGCGCTCCAGCACGGTCAGCGGCACCGAGCCGTTCAGCAGCACCGCGTCGTGGAAGCCCTTCAGGTCGAACTTGGCGCCCATCTTGGCCTTGGCCTCGTTGCGGATGCGGGCGATGACCGTGTGGCCGATCTTGTAGCTGCACGCCTGGCCCGGCCACACGCAGTAGCGCTCGATCTCGCGCGCGGCCGAGGATTCCGGCTCGCCGCAGTTGTCGACCATCCACTTGATCGCCTGTTCGCGGCTCCAGCGCTTGTGGTGCATGCCGGTGTCGACGACCAGGCGCACGGCGCGGAACAGGTAGGACTGCAGGAAGCCGACCCGGCCCAGCGGGTCGTTCTCATAGACGCCCATCTCCATCGCCAGCTGCTCGGCGTACAGGCCCCAGCCCTCGTTGTAGGACGAGGAGCTGCCCAGGCGCCGGTAGAGCGGCAGTTCGCCGGCTTCCAGGGCCAGCGCGTTCTGCAGGTGGTGGCCCGGGACGGCCTCGTGATAGCTCAGGGTCGGCAGACCCCACTTCGGCCATTCCGAGGTGTCGCGCAGGTTGATGTAGTAGGCGCCCGGGCGCGAGCCGTCGAGCGAGGGGCGGTTGTAGTAGCCGCCCGGCGCGCCGGCCTCGATGGTCACCGGCACGCGGCGGATCTCCACGCGCGCCTTCGGCACGGTGGCGAACACTTCCGGCAGACGGGCCCACATGGCCTGGACCTGGACGTTCAGCGCGGCCAGCAGCTCGGCCTTGCCTTCGTCCGTGTTCGGATAGAGGTGCTGCGGGTCCTTGCTGAGCGCGGTGATGCGCTCGCCGACCGTGCCCTGGGTCATGCCCTGGGCCTTCAGAATCACGTCGATCTCGGACTGCAGCTCAGCCACCTGCTCGAGGCCGATCTTGTGGATCTCCTCGCCCGACAGGCTGGTGGTGGTGTTGGACTTCAGGCCGTGGGCGTACAGCGCCTCGCCCTTGGGCAGGCGCCACACGCCGGCGTCGTGGCCGGCCTTCGGCTGCAGGGACTTCAGGGCGTCGATCTGGCGGTCGAGGGCGGCGCGCACCGGGCCGGCGACGATGGCCGTGGCGGTGGCTTCATAGTCGCCGGCGACGCCGGCGGCCTGGGCGCGGCGGACCAGCGAACGCACCAGCGAGGTCTCGCCCGGCGCGGTGTCGCGCAGGGCGCTCAGCTGGACGATGGCCTTGGCCAGCACGAAGTCGGGGGCGATCACGCCCACGCCGGCGTCGTGCTTCACCCGGTCGGTCTCCTGGTCGAGCGCCGTGGCGAAGGCGTTCAGACGCGAGACATAGGCGTCGGCGTCATCCTTGTTGGAGATCTTGTGCTGGTTATCCAGCCAGTCCGGCAGGCTCTGGTAGGAGCCGCCCAGCTGGCTGACGATGTACGGGTTCGGACGCCCGCCCATCGAGCCGTAGTTGAAGGTCTTCGCGCCGTCGGCCGAGACCTGGTAGCGGAATTTGGTGATGTCGTAGGTGACCTGCGAGGCCGCGGATAGCTTGGCCCGGTCGATCGAACCGAATTCCTTCAGGCGGCGCGCGGCGCGGGCCTTGTCTTCGGCGACCGAAGCCAGCGAGCGGTCGTCCAGCTTGAACTTCATGGCCGCGCGGGCGCCGGTGTCGAGGCCGAGGCTCGTCACCTGCTCGGGCGAGTCGCTCAGGTTCTCTTCCAGGTGGCGGGTCAGAAGCGCGTCCAGCTTCTGGTCTTCGGTCTGGACTTGCGCCAGAGCCGGAACGGCGGCGGCCAGGGCGCCGGCGCCCGCCCCCGCGGCGAGCAGTTGACGACGGTCGATCACGCTTCTCACTCCCCAATGATGCGGGCCCTCGAGGGGGCCATGCGGCTCCTGCGGAGCTCGTCGACGCAAAGGGGTAAGGGAGACGCTTAAGCTCGGCAAGCGGCTAACGTTGCCGCACAAACAATCGGTTGCAGCGACCGACGGATCGCCCGTCGGTCGCCGCTCCCATATCAGGCTCGCGAGGCGGCCCAGTCGTTGATCACGCGCTCCAGCACTTCCAGCGGCATGGCCCCGGCCAGCAGGCCCGCGTCATGGAAGCCGCGGATGTCGAACTTCGGTCCCAGCTTGGTCTTGGCGGCCTCGCGCAGGCGCAGCCAGGTGATCTTGCCGACCATGTAGCTGCACGCCTGGCCCGGCCACACGCAGTAGCGCTCGATCTCGGTGATCGCCGACGGCTCCGGATCGCCCAGGGTGTCGACCGCATAGCGGACCGCCTGCTCGCGGCTCCAGCGCTTGGCGTGCATGCCGCTGTCCACCACCAGGCGCACGGCCCGGAACAGGGCGTCGTGCAGGTAGCCGATGCGGCCGAACGGGTCGTTCTCGTACATGCCCATTTCGTCGGCCAGCTGCTCGGCGTACAGCGCCCAGCCCTCGCCGTAACCGGCGAACCACATGGTCTTGCGCAGCATGGGGATGCCCTGCGCCTCCAGGGCCAGCGTGCCCTGCAGGTGGTGACCCGGAATCCCCTCGTGATAGGTCAGGGTCGGCAGGGTCCAGCGCGGCACCTCGGCGGTGTCGCGCAGGTTGATGTAGTAGGCGCCCGGCCGCGAGCCGTCGAGCGTGCCCGGCTGGTAGTAGCCGCCCGGCGCCCCGGCCTCGATGGCCGCCGGCACGCGGCGGATCTCGAGACCGGCCTTCGGCAGGGTCCCGAAGTAGTCCGGCAGCTTGGCGGAGACGACCTTCACCAGCCCGTTCAGGTCGCTGAGCAGCTGCGCCTTGCCCGCGTCGGTGTTCGGGTAGATGAACTTCGGATCCTTGTAGAGCGCGTGCAGCCGCTGGCCGACCGTGCCCTGGGTCATGCCCTGGGCGCGGAAGATGGCGTCCATCTTTCCGGAGATCTCGCCGACCAGCTGAAGGCCCAGCGCGTGGATCTCGTCGGGGGCCATGTCGGTGGTGGTCTGCAGCTTGGTGCCGAAGCGGTAGTAGGCCTCGCCGTCGGGCAGGCGCCACACGCCGGCGTCGTGCACGGCGTTCGGCCGCCAGCTCTGCAGCAGGGCGATCTGCCGGTCCAGCGCGGCCATGACCGGCCCCTCGACCAGGGTCTTGGCCCGCGCGGTCCAGTCGCCGGCGATCTGCTTCTCGGCCGTGCGCCGCGCCAGCGAGGCGACCAGGGTGGTCTTGTCGCTGGGCGTGCCGCGCAGGGTCTTCATCTGCTCGAGCGTGCGGTCGATGACGAAGTCCGGCGGGATCACCCCGCGCGCGGCGTCGGCGCGGGCCCGCTCGGTCTCCTGGTCCAGCGTCGTGGCGAACTGCGCCAGGCGCGACAGGTAGGCCTCGGCGTCCTCGCGCGTCTCGACCGGGTGCTGGCTGTCCAGGAAGTCGGGAATGCCCTGGTAGGCGCCGCTCAGCTGGCTCAGCACATAGGGCGCCGGATAGCCCGGCGCGCCGTAGTGGAAGCGGTCGGCCCCCTCCAGCGACACCCGGCTGGAGAAGTCGAGCGTGTCGTAGTTGACCGCCGCCATGCCCGACAGGGCGTGGCGGTCGATGGCCTTCAGCTCGCCGTAGAAGTCGCGGCCGATCTGCAGGTTCTTCTCGATGGTCGCGGCCGACTGGTCGTCCAGCCGGCTGCGCGCCCAGGCACCCTCGCCGGTGTCGAGCCCGAGGCTCGTCATCGTGGTCGGCGATTCCTTGAGCTGCTCCTGGAAGATCCGCTCGAACAGGTCGTTCAGCTTGGCCTCTTCGGCCGCGGCCGACGGGGCGGGCTTGCCGGCGGGCTGGGCGGCCGGCTTCGGCGCGGCGGAGGTGGTCGCGCATCCGGACACCAGTCCGGCCACGCCGGTCGCGGCGGCGGAGAGCAACAGGCGGCGGCGGTCCAGCATCGGCGTTTCCTCGGCGTCTTCAGATCTTACGGCAAAGGCGTAGGCCCCCGCCTCAAGCTCGGCAAGACGAACGCGGATTAATTGCTTGTCAGCCAACAAGGTCGACGAATGAAAACGCCGCCGACGGCGCGGGCCGTCGGCGGCGTGGTCATTCGAACGCGTTCCGCCGCGATCAGGCCTTCGAGGCGGTCCAATCCTGGATCACCCGCTCCAGCACCGCCATCGGCATGCCGCCCGACAGCAGGCCCGCGTCGTGGAAGCTCTTGATGTCGAACTTCGGACCGAGCGTCTTCTTGGCGTTCTCGCGCAGCTGCATCCACTTGGTCTGGCCGACCTTGTAGCTGGACGCCTGGCCCGGCCACACGCAGTAGCGCTCGACCTCGGTGACGTGGGCGCTCTCGGGCTCGCCCAGGTGCTCGGTCATGTACTTGATCGCCTGCTCGCGGCTCCAGCGCTTGTAGTGCAGGCCGGAGTCGACCACCAGGCGCACGGCCCGGAACAGGTAGCTCTGCAGGAAGCCGATGCGGCCGTACGGGTCGTTGTCGTACATGCCCATCTCTTCGGCCAGCTGCTCGGCGTACAGCGCCCAGCCTTCCGAATAGGCGCTGAAGCCCATCACCTTGCGCAGCATCGGAATGCCCTGGGCTTCCAGCGCGAGCGTGATCTGCAGGTGGTGGCCCGGGATCGCCTCGTGGTGGGTCAGGGTCGGCAGCGACCACTTCGGCCATTCAGCCGTGTCGCGCAGGTTGATGTAGTAGGCGCCCGGGCGCGAGCCGTCGAGCGTCGGGCCCTGGTAGTAGCCGCCTGGCGCGCCGGCCTCGATGGCGACCGGCACCCGCCGCACCTCGACGCCCGCCTTCGGCAGGGCCCCGAACCAGGCCGGCAGCTTGGCGCTGACCACCTGGATGTGGCGGTTCAGGTCGGCGATCAGCTCGGCCTTGCCCGCGTCGGTGTTCGGGTAGAGGAAGCGCGGGTCCTTGGACATGGCGCTCAGGCGCTGGCCGACCGTGCCCTGGGTCATGCCCTGGGCCTTCATCAGCGCGTCGATGCGGCCGGAGATCTCGGCCACCTGCTCCAGACCCATCTTGTGGATCTCGGCGCCGGTCATCTTGGTGGTGGTGTAGGACTCCAGGCCCCAGTCGTAATAGGCGTCGCCGTCCGGCAGGCGCCACACGCCCGCGTCGTGCGTGGCGGTCGGGCGCATGGCCTCCATGGCCGCGATCTGACGGTCCAGCGCCGGATAGACCTGGGTCTCGACGATCTTCTGGGCGTCGGCGCCGTAGTCGCCGGCCACGCCGGCTTCCTTGGCGCGGCGGGCGACCGACTTGACCATGGTGGTGTCGGCGGCCGGCGTGGCGCGCATGCCGCGCAGCTGCAGCAGGGTCTTGTCGATGATGAAGTCCGGCGGGGCGGCGCCCTTGGCGGCGTCGGCGCGGGCCCGGTCGGTCTCCTGGTCCAGCGCCGTGGCGAAGGCCGCCAGGCGCGACAGGTAGGCGTCGGCGTCGGACTTGTCGGAGATCTGGTGCTGGCTGTCCAGGAAGTCCGGGATGGTCAGGTAGGCCGAGCTCAGCTGGTTGACCACGTAGGCCTGCGGATAGGTCCGCGCGCCGTAGGTGAAGCTCTCCATGCCGTGCAGGCCGACGCTGCCGGCGAAGTCGACCGTGTCGTAGTTGACCGCGTCCATGCCGGCCAGCTTCTTGCGGTCGATGGCCTTCATCTCGGCCGCGTAGCCGCGGTTCTGGGCGATCTGGCGCTCGATCTCCTTGGTGGAGCGGTCGTCCAGCTTGGACTTGGCCCAGGCGCCGTCGGGCGCACGGTCCAGACCCAGGCTGGTCATGCCCTCCGGCGAGTACTTCAGGGAATCCTTGAAGACCTTGTCGAAGAAGGCGTTGAGCTTGGCGGCGGTGGCCGGATCGGACCCGGTCGGCGCGGCGGCGCGGGCCAGCGCGCCGCCCGCGGCGAAGCTCGTCGCGCCGATGGCGGCGGCGGAGAGCAGAAGTCGACGACGGTCGAGCATTGTGGACGTTCCCCTGAAGGCGTCTTTTCGTTTGGACTGTCAGGGGTACGGCAGCGTTCCAACCCGGGCAATAAGACCGGCGGTCCGCGAGCGTTAAGCTTTGGTAATGGCGCCCGCTGCGCCCGAAAGCTGGTCCCCCGCCTGTCCCTTGCGCACAAAGGCGCGCCGACGCGGCTCGACCGCTAGACGACCTCGTGCCGTCCCAGGTGCAGCAGCATGGCGACCAGGGCGGCCAGCCCGCCGAAGAAGCCGACCGACAGGGCCACGGCCGCGCGTTCCGGGTCGTG
The DNA here is from genome assembly GCF_010975005.1 of Caulobacter sp. 17J65-9. Classification (GTDB taxonomy): domain Bacteria; phylum Pseudomonadota; class Alphaproteobacteria; order Caulobacterales; family Caulobacteraceae; genus 17J80-11. Next base: position 23,485 of record NZ_JAAIVC010000034.1, read on the forward strand.
GGCCAGGGCGTTGACCGGGATCAGCCAGGGGAAGAACACGCCCTCCTCGGCCGCGGTGGCGGCGACGGCCGCGAAGGTCCCGGCGATGCCGAGGATCAGCGGGACCACGAAGCTGCGGAAGCGCAGGGCGGCCCACAGCTGAACCACGACCATCAGCAGGGCCCCGGCGTACATGGCCGCGAGGATCCGGGCGGAGTGGGCCAGCGGAATCGGACCGGTCAGTTGCACGCCGGGCTTGAGCCGCTCGGCCAGCAGGCCCGCGCCGAAGACGCCGCCGTAGAGCGCCACGCTCATCAGCGCCACCAGGCCCAGCACCACCAGCGCCTTGGCCAGGAACACCTTCCAGCGCAGGACAGGCAGGGCCAGCAGGTGATTCCAGGCCTTGGGCGCGTGTTCCATCTGGGCGACCAGCACGGTCAGGGCGGTGACGGTCATCGGCAGCATGAAATAGGCCCACATGACCTCGCCGTTGACGGCGAACAGCTCCCAGGTCGCAGGCGTGTCGCGGCGCAGCGCCATCATGAAGCACAGGGCGGCGACGCAGGCCGGGGCGGCGACGCACAGCAGCAGGGCCAGCGAACGCTTCAGCTTGGCCAGTTCGACGTGGATCAGGGTGAGCATGGCGCGGCTCCGGTCAGGCGTTCAGGGGCGCGCGGGCGCCGGTCAGATCGAGGTAGACGTCCTCCAGCGAGCGCTGGCGCGGGGCCAGGCGCTGGACGGCAAGGTCGGCGCCGACCAGCAGCCGGTTGACCGCCGCGGCGGTCCACTCGGCCGGCAGGCGCACGCGCAGGGCGGCGTCCTCCCGGCGGGCGGACAGCCCCGCCTGGGCGAGGAGGGCGGCGGCGCGCTCGGCCTCGTCGACCTCGATCTCCAGTTCGGCCGGCCCGCCCTTCAGCTCGCGGAGGGAGGTCTGGGCCAGCAGCCGGCCCTCGTGCATCAGTCCGACGTGGTCGGCGGTCTGCTCGACCTCGGCCAACAGGTGGCTGGAGACGAACACGGTGACGCCGCCCTGCTCCGGCAGGGACCGGATCAGCCGGCGCATGTCGCGGATACCGTCGGGGTCGAGGCCGTTGGTCGGCTCGTCCAGCACCAGCAGCCGCGGGCCGCCGAGCAGGGCTCGGGCGAGGCCCAGCCGCTGGCGCATGCCCAGCGAATAGCCGCCGACCCGCCGGCCCGCCGCGCCGGCCAGGTCCACGACCTCCAGCACCCGGTCGATCTCGGTCTTGGGCAGGGCCAGGATGCGGCGGGTCAGGTCGAGGTTTTCGCGGCCGGTCAGGTGGTCGTAGAGCGCCGGCGTCTCGACCAGCGAGCCGATCATGGCCGCGGTCTTCAGCCGACGCGCGCCGACCGGCTCGCCGAACACCCGCACCTCGCCGGCGCTGGGCCGCAGCAGGCCCAGGATCAGCCGGATGGTCGTGGTCTTGCCCGCACCGTTGCGGCCGAGGAAGCCGTAGACCCCGCCGCGCGGCGCCGCCAGGTCGACCCCGTCCACCGCCGCACGCGCCCCGAACCGCTTGGTCAGGCCGGTGCTCTCGATCGCTGTCGCCATGCCGCGCCCCTTGATCGGCGTTTAACTCTCGCTTAAACGCTGTCGAGCGACGATCTTTAAGTCAAGATTAAATTTCCGACAGCCTGGGAGGGCGTCGTCCGTGGCCGAAGCCGAACTGAAATCCCTGCGCCTCAACAGCCGACGGCTGCGCGACCTGACCACCCTGGTGCTGGTCGGCCTGAGCGGCCCGCTGCTGCTGGTGCACGTCATCGCGCCGCCGCTGCGCCGGGTCGTGACCCTGGCGCCGGGCGTGTCGGTCGGCGATTGGCGCGCCGACCTGATCCGCTTCCTGCCGGCCGCCTTCTACCTGTGGGGGCTATGGTCGATCCGCAGCGTGTTCGCCGACCTCGCCGCGGGCGGCCGGCTGCAGCCGGCTCTGGCGAGCGGCCTGACCCGGGTGGGCCAGGCGCTGGTGCTGGGGGCGGTCAGCAGCGTGTTCGTCGTGACCAACCTGTTGCGCTGGATCGGCCACGGCAAAGGCGGCTATCTGCACTTCGACGTGCCCGGCGTGGTGCTGGGCGTGGTCGGCCTGGCCCTGATGCTTCTGGCCCGCCTGCTGGCCCACGCCGCCGCGGTGCAGGCCGAGCTGGACGAGATCATCTGAATGCCGGTGCGCGTGACCCTGGACGAGATGATCGTCCGCCGCGGCGTGAAAGCGAAGGATCTGGCCGCCGAGGTCGGACTCAGCGAGACCCAGCTGTCGCTGTTCCGCTCTGGCAAGGTGAAGGGCGTGCGCTTCGCCACCCTGGCCAAGCTTTGCGCGGCGCTGCGGTGCCGGCCGTCCGACCTGCTCGACTACGACTACGATCCCGCCGACCTGAGGGTGGGCGAAGAGGACTGATTTCGGCCCCCGCTCACGCCGTCCGCAGCTCCTGCTTCACCCGCTCGGCCAGGGTCTTGATGTCGATCGGCTTGGGCAGGAAGGACACGCCGGTCTCGCCCTCCAGCAGGTCGGAAAACTCGGCCTCGGCGTAGCCGGAGATGAACATCACCGGGGCCGTGCCGAGGTAGCCGCGCGCCTTCTTGAGCAGGGTCGGGCCGTCCATGCCGGGCATGATCACGTCGGAGATCAGCATGTCGATCTGGCCGGCGTTCTCCTCGGCCAGGATCAGCGCCTCCTCGCCGTCGGCCGCCTCGATCACCTCGTAGCCGCGCGCGCGCAGCAGGCGGGCGGCGACGCCGCGCACGGCGTCCTCGTCCTCGACGAACAGGATGCGCCCGGCGCCGGACAGGTCGCGCGGCGCCGGCTTGGCCTTGGCGTCGGCCTTGACCACCGGGGCGGCGTCGGCCGGCGGCGTGTAGGCCGGCAGGAAGATGCGGAAGTGGGCGCCCTGCCCCGGCGGGCTGGCGACCGAGATGTGGCCGTCGGCCTGCTCGACGATGCCGTAGACGGTGGCTAGGCCCATGCCGGTGCCTTCGCCGATCGCCTTGGTGGTGAAGAACGGCTCGAAGATCTTGCTCACCAGGTCGGGCGGGATGCCCGGGCCGGTGTCCGACACCTCGATGAAGGCGCAGTCGCCGGCCGGGGCTTCCGGCCAGCCCAGGGTGCGGGCCTCGCCTTGCGTCAGGCGCGCGGTCTTGATGCGCACCACGCCGCCGCCCATGCCCTTCATGGCGTCGCGCGCGTTGACCGCCAGGTTCATGACCGCGGTCTCGAGCTGGCTCTTGTCGGCGTGCACCAGCGGCAGGTCGCGGCCGTAGGAGGTCTCGAGCTTCACGTCCTCGCGCAGCAGGCGGCGCAGCAGGACCTCGAACTCGCTGATCAGCTCGCCCAGCTCCAGCGTCTCGCGCTTGACGGTCTGCTTGCGCGAGAAGGCCAGCAGCTTGCGCACCAGGTCGGCGGCGCGGGTGGCGGTCTGGCGGATCTCGTTCAGGCCCTCGTAGGAGGGATCGCCCACCGGGTGGCGCTGCAGCAGCTCGTCCAGGCGCAGCTGGATGGCGGTCAGCAGGTTGTTGAAGTCGTGGGCCACGCCGCCGGCCAGCTGGCCGATGGCCTGCATCTTCTGCGACTGGGCCAGCTGCAGCTCCAGCTGCTTCTGGTCGGTGACGTCGAACACGTAGACCAGGCGCCGGTCGCCGTCGGCGGCGACGTACAGGTGGGCGGCGCGTTTGGTCCCGGCCAGCTCGACCTCGATCGGGAAGGCGCCGGCGGCCAGCTTCTTGCCGGCCTCGGCCAGCGACGCCGGGTCGAACAGTTCGGCGAAGCGCGCGCCCGGCTTGGCGCGGCCGTCGGTGAGGCGGACGAGCGCCGGGTTGGCCTCGGTGATGGCGGCGGCCAGCGGGTCGGCGGCGTCGATCACCGCGGCCCCGAACGGCGCGGCGGCCGAATACAGGTCAGGCCCCGTCACGGCCGGCGCGACCGGCGGCGCGGCCAGAACGGCGACCGGCTCGGGCGCAGCCAGGCGGCGATGCTCGGACACCAGGCCGTCGGCGGCGGCGCGCACCAGGAAGCGGTTGGAGCCGAGCGTCGAGACCACGGTCTCGAACTCCTGCTCGCCCAGCTTCAGGTCGGCGCGGCCCACGCGACCGGCGCGGGCTTCCGACAGGGCGACGAACAGGGCGGGGGCGGCGGTGCCGCGCGGCAGGCGGCTGGCGTCGGCGCCGGTCTCGCGCCACGCGGCGTTGGC
>NZ_JAAIVC010000350.1 GCF_010975005.1 Caulobacter sp. 17J65-9
GGGGTGTAGACGGCGCGGGCCTCGATGGGCGTGACCACGCCCGCGCGCAGGCCGCGGAACACCGCCTCGCGACGCGCCGCGTCGGTGGCCGAGGTGTCCTGGGCGACCGCGGCCAGCACGGCCGGCGGGGCGGACGCCAGGGCCGGCGTCAGGTCCAGCTGCAGCCGCCGCGACAGGGCGTATTCCAGCGGATCGTTCAGCGACGCCTTGGCCGAGACGTCGGCGGCGGCCAGGGCCGCGGCCAGCTTTTCGAAGGCGGCGTCCTTGCCGCCCTGCTGGCGCCAGAGGTCGAGCGTCAGCTGGGCCGAGAGCGGATCGCCGGAGATCAGGTGACAGAAGGTGCGCAGCTTCAGCCACCAGACGCCGTCGCGGTTCTGCTGCAGACGCTGGCCGGTTTCGCAGGCGCGTTCGTCGCGGCCGAGCAGCAGGGCCGCCTCGGCCTGGGCCCGCGACAGGCCCTCGTCGGCCTCGACCTGCGCGGTGCGGTCCAGGATGCGGGTGGCCGCCACCGGGTCGCCCAGCGCGATCAGGGCGCGCACCCGCAGCGCAGCCAGGCTGGTGTCGGCGCCGGCGCCTTCCGGCGCGCCCGCGCCGGTGGCCAGCAC
>NZ_JAAIVC010000351.1 GCF_010975005.1 Caulobacter sp. 17J65-9
GCCCAGCGCGGCGCTCCTGAGGCCGGCGGTCTGGCGGGCCAGGCGGCGCACCTCGCGGCGGCGCCCGCCCATCACACGAACCGCGCGCATGGCCACCACCCGCTCGGCGACGAAGGCGGACAGCCGCGCGCGCCGTCGCCGCGCCAGGCGCACGGCCCGGTCCAGCGGCTTGTTCAGAGGAAGCGACAGGGCCGCGCCGACGCTCAAGCCGACGGCGGCCGCGAGCGCGATCGGCCAGTTCAGCACGCCCAGCGCCGCCAGGGCGGCGACCACCGTCACGCCCGCGACGGTCACCTTGGCCAGGCCGTAGCTGACCCACTGCTTGAGGGCGGCGAGGTCGCCGACGAAGCGCAGCAGCACCTCTCCGTCGCTGCGCTTTTCGAGCGCGAACGGCGACAGCTTGGTCAGCCGGTCGAACAGGGCGGCGCGCAGCTCGGCGGTGTAGTCGAAGCCCAGCTTCTCGGCGTCGACCCGCTCGCGCACCCGCAGCCAGGCCCCGAACGCCAGCGCGGCGGCGAAACCTATGGCCAGCGGCCACAGCCCCGCGGCCGTCGCGGGCGAGCCGGCCACCACGCGGTCGAAGCCGGCGCGCACGCACATGGCC
>NZ_JAAIVC010000352.1 GCF_010975005.1 Caulobacter sp. 17J65-9
GCGGTCGAGGACGCGCGGGCCCGGGTCGCGGCGCTGGCCGCCGGCGACCCCGCCAACCTGGTGTTCCTGAGCGGCGGCACCGAGGCGAACGCGCTGGCGATCGACAGCGCCGCGCAACTGGCCGACGTCTCCACCCTGATTATCGGCGCCACCGAGCACGACGCGGTGGTCGAAAGCGCGCGCGCCGCCGGCAAGCCGGTCGAGCTGCTGCCGGTCGACCAGAACGGCGTCGTCGACCTGGATCGGCTTCAATCCCTGCTGAAGGTCGCGACGGGCCGCCCCTTTGTCGCCCTGATGCTGGCCAACAACGAGACCGGCGTGATTGCGCCGGTGGCCGAGGCGGCGCGGATGGTGCGCGACGCCGGCGGCTGGCTGCACGTCGACGCCGTCCAGGCGGCCGGCAAGATCGAGGTCGATTTCGAGGCGCTGGGCGCCGACACCCTGGCCCTGTCCGCCCACAAGCTGGGCGGGCCGCACGGGGTCGGGGCGCTGCTCTACGGCGAGCGGGCGGTGCTGTCGCGCCGGCTGCACGGCGGCGGGCAGGAGCGCGGCCGTCGGGCCGGCACCGAGAACGTGGCCGGCATCGTCGGCTTCGGCG
>NZ_JAAIVC010000353.1 GCF_010975005.1 Caulobacter sp. 17J65-9
ACGGCGGCCTGCGCGCGGGGCGACGTCGTCTACCGGCTGCGGTTCCGCTACCCGCCGGACCCGGCCGCGGTCGCGGCGTCGGCCCCGCCGCCGACCCCGGGCCTGGACGCGATCGCGCCGCCGGAAACGCGCAACCTGGCCTACACCTTCACTGGCTCGGCCGAGACCGTACCGGTCCGCGTCTTCGACAACGGCAGCCGGACCTTTTTCCGCTGGGCCGAGGGCGCCTCGACCCCGGCCGTGTACGCGCGCGGCCTGGACGAAGCGGAGACGGCCGTGAGCTTCTCGGCCCAGGGCGATTACCTCGTCGCCGACCAGGTCGCGCCGGCCTTCGTGCTCCGGCGCGGGAACGCGGTCGCGGTCCTCTACAACGACGCCTACCAGACCCCGGCCCTGGACGCCGGCTCGCCCCAGCCGCGCGCCGAAGCCCCGCGTGGCCCGCGCTGGCCGTTCGGGCGCGGGAGGGCCCAGCCATGACCGGTCGACACGCTCCGGGCGGCGAGGATCCGCGCCGCGCCCTGACCTCGGCGGAGCTGCAGGCGGCCTCCGACCGCGCCCGGCCGATGGTCGCCCGCAAGGGCGGCTCCGACG
>NZ_JAAIVC010000354.1 GCF_010975005.1 Caulobacter sp. 17J65-9
GGCGCATGCTCTGCGACGGCGCGCCCGAGCCGGTCGCCGTCGCCGCGCCGGCCGCGCCCGCCTCGTCGACGCGCGAATACTACGGCCCGCCCGAGCTGGTCGACGCGCCGGAAACGGCGGTCTCGCCGGCCCCGTTGACCTCGGAAGCTCAGCCGTGATCATGCGCGCCATGTCCCGCTCTATCCTGGTCGTCGACGACGACCCGCACATCCGCCAGCTGCTCGGCTTCGCCCTCGCCAAGGCCGGGCTTGAGGTCCGCGAAGCGGCCGACGGCGAGGCGGCGCTGGCGGCGGTGGCGACCGACGCGCCCGACCTGGTGGTGCTCGACATCAACATGCCGCGCATGGACGGGCTTGAGGTGTGCCGGCGCCTGCGCGCCCAGGGCGAGCTGCCCATCCTGTTCCTGTCCTCGCGCGACGACGAGATCGACCGGGTGCTGGGCATCGAGCTCGGGGCCGACGATTACGTGGTCAAGCCGTTCAGCCCGCGCGAGGTGGTGGCCCGGGTGCAGGCCGTCCTGCGCCGCTCGGCCCCGCGCGAGGCCCCGGCGGAAGGCGCCCTGGCGCGCGGCCGCCTCAGCCTGGACC
>NZ_JAAIVC010000355.1 GCF_010975005.1 Caulobacter sp. 17J65-9
GCCCAGCTCGGCGCGCAGCGCGTTGAGGTCGGTCCCGGCCCCGCCTTCGGCGCGGGCGGTCTCGGCGGCCTTGCGGGCCTCGGCCAGGTCGGCCTCGAGCCTGGCGACGGTCTCGTCCAGGGCCTGGGCGCGGGCCTCCTTGCGGGCCTGCTCGCGCGACAGCCGGTCGACCAGGTCGCGTTCGGTCGCGACAGTGCGCTCGGCCTCGGGCGGGCGCTTGCGGGCTTCGCGGAGCGCGTCTTCGGCGGCGCGCACGCGATCGGCGGCGTCCTTGAGGGCCTTCTGGGCGGCGTCGGCGGCGGGCTTGAGGCCGTCGATCTCCTCCTCGACCTCGGAGAGACGGGTGCGCTGGGCCAGGCGGACGGCGGCGGGCTTGGGCGCGTCGGCGCGGGCGACGAAGCCGTCCCAGCGCCACAGGTCGCCTTCCTTCGAGACCAGGCGGGCGCCGACCGGCAGGCCCTTGGCGAGCGCGGGGCCGTCGGCGCGGGCGACTACGCCGACCCAGGCCAGGCGCGCGGCCAGCTGGGCGGGGGCGGTGATCTGCGGGGCCAGCGGCTCGACCC
>NZ_JAAIVC010000356.1 GCF_010975005.1 Caulobacter sp. 17J65-9
GGCCAGGGCCCGCGACAGCGGATGGCGCGAGGCGCGGGCCAGCTGGGCGGCGGCGGCGAGCGCCCGCGGCGGCGCGTCGACCAGGCGTGGCTCGCCCCGGGTCAGCACGCCGGTCTTGTCGAACACCACGTGGGTGACCTCGGCCAGGCGCTCCAGCGCCGCCCCGGACTTCACCAGCACGCGACTGCGGAACAGCCGTCCGGCCGCCACGACCTGCACGGCCGGGACCGCGAGGCCCAGCGCGCACGGGCAGGTGATGATCAGCACGGCCACCGCGCGCAGCAGGGCGGTTCTCAGGTCCGACCCGGCGATCGACCAGCCGAACACGGTCAGGGCGGCGACCGAGTGCACCACCGGCACGTAGAGGGCCGCGGCCTTGTCGGCCAGGCGGACGTAGCGCGACTTCGACTGGGCGCCGGCCTCCATCAGCCGGGCCACCTCGGCCAGGGTGGAGTCCGCCGCCCGCGCGGTCGCGCGCAGCACCAGCCGGCCGGTCAGGTTCAGCGCGCCGGCCGGCAGCCGGTCGCCGGCGCCGGCCCGCGCCGGGGCGGTCTCGCC
>NZ_JAAIVC010000357.1 GCF_010975005.1 Caulobacter sp. 17J65-9
CGGCCAGCCCCACGCCGAGCGGCGCGCCGGCAGTATGACCGGAGCCCGTGAGCCGTCGCGCGGCGATCCAGGCGGCCGTGCCGGCGGCGGCGGCGGCGGCGGCGAGCAGGCTGATCTCGGCCCCGAGCAGCGCCCCCATGGCGGCGGCCAGCTTGACGTCGCCGAGGCCGAGGCCGTCCTCGCCGCGCCACCACAGACAGGCCTGACGGACGATCAGGAAGAGGCCGCCGGTCACGACGGAGCCCACGAGCTGGGCCGTGCGGTCCAGCGGCGCGGGCGCGACCACGGCGACCAGCAGCACGGCGGCGACCAGGGCGTCGGGCACGATCTGCAGCCGCAGGTCGATCTCGGCGATGGTCAGGCACAGCACCACCAGCGCCGCCAGCCGGGCGGCGACCAGGGGCGGCGATCCGGCCATCAAAGCCATTGCCCCGACGAGGACGGCCGCGGCCAGCAGGAGGCCGGCCCGGCGTGCGGGGGGCTCCGCCGGGCCGACTTCTCCGCCGGCCACGCGCGCGGCGACGAAGACCGCCGCCGCCACCGCCGCCGGCACGGC
>NZ_JAAIVC010000358.1 GCF_010975005.1 Caulobacter sp. 17J65-9
GCGCGCAGGCGCGTACGAGGAGGCCAAGGGCGCGGGCCTGGTCGGCGCGAACTCGCGCGCCAGCGGCGTCGTCGCCAGCCTCGCGGTCGCCGCGCCGCCGGACGAGGAACGTCTGGGCTGGCGCGTGCAGGCCTGGGCGCGCGACACCGACCTGGTCAACCGCTCGGTCGCGGTGGGCGCGGCCCGCGCCTTCACCACGCCGGCGAATGACCAGTACGCCACGCCGGCGCTGGGCTGGGGCGTGAACGCGGCGGTGGGCGGCGTCGACGGCGGCCTGACCTGGGAGGCGGGGCTGGACGCGCGCTTCGCCGACGGGGAGTCGCGCGAGCGCTTCCGGTTCATCGGCGGGAACTTCACCCGCGACCGGCGCGCCGGCGGACGCCAGAGCGTGGCGGGCGCCTATGTCGACGGCGCCTGGCGCAGCGGATCCTGGCTGGTGGCCGGCGGCGCGCGGCTGGACGGCTGGGCCAGCGGCGACGGCAGGCGGGTGGAACGCGACCGGGCGACCGGCGCGGTGCTGCTGGACGACCGGCCGCCGGACCGCGACGGGAC
>NZ_JAAIVC010000359.1 GCF_010975005.1 Caulobacter sp. 17J65-9
ACGCTGACGGCTGCGATCACGATGACGCTGGCGAAGTCCGGCGGCGCGACGGCTAAGAAGTACGACGAGATCGATGCGGCGCCGGAAGAAAAGGCCCGCGGCATCACGATCAACACCGCGCACGTCGAGTACGAGACGGCCAACCGTCACTACGCGCACGTCGACTGCCCGGGTCACGCCGACTACGTGAAGAACATGATCACCGGCGCGGCCCAGATGGACGGCGCGATCCTGGTCGTGTCGGCCGCCGACGGCCCGATGCCGCAGACCCGCGAGCACATCCTGCTCGCCCGTCAGGTCGGCGTGCCGGCGCTGGTGGTGTTCATGAACAAGGTCGACATGGTCGACGACGAAGAACTGCTCGACCTGGTCGAGATGGAAGTTCGTGAACTGCTGTCGTCCTACGACTTCCCGGGCGACGACATTCCGATCGTGAAGGGCTCGGCCCTGGCCGCCGTGGAAAACCGCGACGCCGGCATCGGCGAAGAGAAGATCCTCGCCCTGATGGCCGAAGTGGA
>NZ_JAAIVC010000035.1 GCF_010975005.1 Caulobacter sp. 17J65-9
CCGGAGCGGCGGGCGTGGCGGCCTGCGGCTGGGCGGCCGGGGCTTCCGGCGCGGCGGCCGGAGCCTTGGCGGCGCCGGCGGCGTCGCCCTTCAGACGCGCGATCGGGGTGTTGACCTTCACGCCCTGCGTGCCTTCCGGCACCAGGATCTCGGCCACTTCGCCCTCGTCCACGGCTTCCACTTCCATGGTCGCCTTGTCGGTCTCGATCTCGGCGATGACCTGGCCGGCGCTGATGGTGTCGCCCGGCTTCACATGCCACTTCGCCAGGGCGCCTTCCTCCATCGTGGGAGACAGGGCCGGCATGAGGATGTCGGTCATCCCTTAAGCCTCCACGTACACTTCGGTGTAGAGCTCGGACGGATCCGGCTCCGGACTGGTCTGGGCGAACTCGACGGCTTCGAGCACGATCGCCTTGACCTCGTCGTCGATCTTCTTGACCTGGGCGTCGTCGATCCCGGCCTGAGCGATCAGCGTCTTGACCAGATCGATCGGGTCCTTGGTCTTCTTGACCTCGTCGACCTCCTCCTTGGTCCGGTACTTGGCCGGATCGGACATGGAGTGGCCGCGATAGCGATAGGTCTTCATCTCGAGGATGAACGGGCCCTGGCCGGAACGCGCGTGCTCGGCGGCGCGGGCGCCGGCGTCCTTCACGGCGTAGACGTCCATGCCGTCGACCTGCTCGCCCGGAATGCCGAACGAGGCGCCGCGCATGTACAGCTCGGTGGTCGCCGAGGCGCGCTCGATCGAGGTGCCCATGGCGTACTGGTTGTTCTCGATCACGTACACGACCGGCAGCTTCCACAGCTGGGCCATGTTGAAGCTCTCGTACACCTGGCCCTGGTTGGCCGCGCCGTCACCGAAGTAGGTGAAGCTGACGTTGCCGTTGGTGCGGTACCAGTCGGCGAACGCCAGACCGGTGCCCAGCGCCACCTGGCCGCCCACGATGCCGTGGCCGCCGAAGAAGCCGGCCTCGATCGAGAACATGTGCATCGACCCGCCCTTGCCCTTGGACGAACCGCCGGCCCGGCCGGTCAGCTCGGCCATGACTTCCTTGGGGTCCATGCCCGCGGCCAGCATGTGGCCGTGGTCGCGGTAGCCGGTGATGATCTGGTCGCCCTTCTTGGCGATCTCCTGCATGCCGACCGCCACGGCCTCCTGGCCGATGTACAGGTGGCAGAAGCCGCCGATCAGGCCCATGCCGTAGAGCTGGCCGGCCCGCTCTTCGAAGCGGCGGATAAGCAGCATTTCGCGATAGAACTTCAGAAGTTCGTCACGGTCGATATTCGGACGGGCCGCGGATTGCTCCGCAGCCTTGGGCGCACGCGCCATCCGGTCTCCTCCCTAAAGGAACGCGGGTTGGGGCGCGGCTTTAGCACGCACCCTAAGGGGATGCGAAGTCAGGACCGCGCCTGTTGCCGTTTGTGAACGCGGATTACGTAGTCACGCGGATCCGCGAAGCCCAGAAGCACGCGCGCGCGCTCCTCCAGCAGGTCTCGCGACAGGTGGTCGTCACGCAGCAGGCGCACGCGCGCTTCGAGGTCGCGGCGCTCCGCCTGCAGGCGGGTCAGTTCGGCCTGGCGAGCCGCCAGGGTGGTCTCGCGGGACTTCTCGGTCAGCAGGCCCTTGTCGCCCGTCAACGCGTGGAACGCGAAGTAGACGATCATGAAGGCGAAGAACGCCGTCGGCAGATATGGGCGTACGCGAGCGAGCACCTGACGCCCTTTCTGGACGGTGAGGCGAGAACGATTCGGGCAGGTTGAATCTAAAATGCCTAACGATTCGTTATCGTTGACACGATGTCCGAACGATTGGGCTGAAGCCGCAGTGATACGCGGCCAAGGCGCTGATTCTCAAGCCTTCCCTCTCCCCTTGCGGGAGAGGGCGGGCCCCAGGCGCCGGAGCGCAGCGGAGGCCCGCCTGGGAGGGTGAGGGGTCGCGCGACGGCGACCGTGGCGAAACCCCTCATCCGCCCGCGCAGGCCTGCGGGCTTACGCCCTCCGGCGCGCCCAGCCCGCAGGCTGCGGGCGTTCCTCGCGGCGATCGACAAATCGTTGTCGATCGCATCCGGCCTGCTTGCGCAGGCCGGCGCTCATCACCCCTCCTTCTCCCGCAAGGGGAGAAGGAGCTCACCTTCAGATGCGCAGCATGCTGTCGCCGGCGTAGACCGCCTGGTCGCCCAGCATTTCCTCGATGCGCAGCAGCTGGTTGTACTTGGCCGTGCGGTCCGAGCGGGCCAGCGAGCCGGTCTTGATCTGACCGCAGTTGGTGGCCACCGCCAGGTCGGCGATGGTGGCGTCCTCGGTCTCGCCCGAGCGGTGGCTCATCACCGAGGTGTAGCCGGCGCGGTGGGCCATATCGACGGCGTCCAAGGTCTCGGACAGGGTGCCGATCTGGTTGACCTTGACCAGGATGGAGTTGGCCAGGCCCTCGCCGATGCCGGCGGCCAGGCGGGCCGGGTTGGTGACGAACAGATCGTCGCCGACCAGCTGGATGCGGTCGCCCAGGGTCTCGGTCAGCAGGCGCCAGCCCTCGAAGTCGTCCTCGGCGCAGCCGTCTTCGATCGAGACGATCGGGAAGCGCGAGCACAGGCCGGCCAGGTAGTCGACCATGCCCTGCTGGTCGAAGGTCTTGCCCTCGCCCGACAGCACGTAGCGGCCGTCCTTGAAGAACTCGGTGGAGGCGACGTCCAGGGCCAGCTGGAAGTCCTCGCCGGCCCGGTAACCGGCCTGCTCGCCGGCCTTCATGATGAAGGCCAGGGCCTCGTCGGCCGACGCCAGGTTCGGGGCGAAGCCGCCCTCGTCGCCGACGTTGGTGTTGTGGCCGGCCGACTTCAGGGCCTTCTTCAGCGCGTGGAAGATCTCCGCGCCCATGCGCAGGGCGTCGGAGAAGCTCTCCGCGCCGGTCGGCATGATCATGAATTCCTGGATGTCGATCGGATTGTCGGCGTGGGCGCCGCCGTTGATGATGTTCATCATCGGGGTCGGCAGGATGCGGGCCGAGACGCCGCCGACATAGCGGTAGAGCGGCAGGTTGGAGCTGATCGCCTGCGCCTTCGCGGCGGCCAGCGACACGCCCAGGATGGCGTTGGCGCCCAGGCGGGCCTTGTTCGGCGTGCCGTCCAGCAGGATCAGGGCCTCGTCCAGGCGACGCTGGTCTTCGGCGTCGAAGCCGGACAGGGCGTCGAAGATCTCGCCGTTGACCGCGTCCACCGCCTGCTGGACGCCCTTGCCGCCGTAGCGCTCGGGATCGCCGTCGCGCTTCTCCACGGCCTCGTGGGCGCCGGTCGAGGCGCCCGAGGGCACGGCGGCGCGGCCGAACGAGCCATCCTCCAGGGTCACGTCGACCTCGACCGTCGGATTGCCGCGGCTGTCGAGGATCTCGCGGGCGGTGATGTCGACGATGTCGGTCATGGGAGGCTCCGTGGATTAAGCGCGGCAGCCTTTAGCCCGGTGCGGCGTCGCGCCGCAACCGGCGCCGGGGTCGAGAGGCGCCGGGAGCGGCTTGACGGTCACGGTTCGGGAGGCCTCAGTGGGCGACGAACTGGCTGGTGTCCATGAAGCCGCGCCAGCTGGAGATCTTGCCGTTCTTCACCTCGAACACGTGCACCCAGTCGCCGGCGAAGGGCTGGCCGCTCGGCTTCACCTTCCCTTCGGCGTGGCCCAACACGAACAGCTTGTCGCCGGTGGTCGAGAGGTGAAACTCCTTGGGCGTGAACTCGGAATAGTCCTCGGTCTCGGTCAGCGCCTTGAAGAACTCGCGCGCGCCTTCGGGGCCGCGACGGGCGCCGAACGGCTTGTGCTCCTCGCGACGGCCCACGAACTCCCAATGGGCGTCGGGGGCGACCGAGGCGATGATGGCTTCGGTGTCTCCACGGCCATAGGCCTCGTAAGCCTTCTTCACGAGGGCGACGTCGGCTTGGTTCATGACGGTCTCTCCACGCGCCCGCAGGGGGCGCGTTTCAACCGCCGGTCCGAAGGCGTGTTCCGGACGCGAAAAGCCCGCCGCGCGGGTGCGCGACGGGCTGATCACCTAACGACCTCGAGCGGGCCTCCCGGCCCGCGAAGCCTTAGTCTTCCTTCGGCGTCAGGACCTGGCGACCGCGGTACATGCCGGTCTTCAGGTCGATGTGGTGCGGACGCTTCAGCTCGCCGGTGTCCTTGTCTTCGACGTAGGAGTTGGCGCCGAGGGCGTGGTGCGACCGACGCATGTTGCGCCGCGAGGGCGAGGTTTTCCGCTTAGGAACGGCCATGTCCGACTCTCTTCAGGCTTCGGCGCGTCCCCGGGGCGGATGCGCCCGCGAACGCAAAACTTTTGGCGGCGTCCCGAAGGGCGCCGCCGTGAACGCGGGCTTATGCATGAACCGCCGTGGAACTGCAAGCGCCGGGGCGTCCGGGCGGCGCATCACGCTTCGTCGCGCGAAAGCCCCCTTTAGGCGCAAGCCGCGCGCGCAAACCGCGGCGAGGCCCGAAGCTGGCCTCCCCAGCAAGAGCACGCGCCCTCGAGGACCGTGCCGGGCGTCCAGCCCCTGCGACTCGCCCCTCTGAGTCGCAGGGGCTGATCGCCGTCAGCGGAACATGCTGATCGCCCAGCCCGCCCACATGCCCCACAGCACCAGCGCCCCGGCCGAGTAGACCAGGAAGCGGTGCATGACCTTGTTGTAGGTGCACTGGATCAGGCTGTGCAGGACGCGCAGGGCCACGAAGGCCCAAGCCGCGACGGTCATGGCCTCGCCGGTGCGGCCGGTCATGGTGGCGACCACGGCCAGGAAATAGAACAGCACCGGCAGTTCGAGCAGGTTGTTGAAGTTGTTGGCCGGCGCCTGCACCGGCCCCAGCAGCTCGACCACCTGCGCCCGGCTAGCCACCCGGTCCGGCGCGATCCGGTTGCGCTGCATGTAGGGGATCCGACGCGCGTAGAGGACGAACCACACCACGCAGGTCAGGCCGACGAGGGCCGTCGCCGGCCAGATCAAAGACAGGTCCATTTGGGATACTCCCGTTACGCTTCGGGAGCGTCCTAAATCAAAACGGTGAAGCTCGGCAAGGCGGTCCGCTTCCACCGCAACGACGACGGGCTTCGCCGCACCCTCGGTCGCGCGCGTCCAGCGCGTAGCCGAGACAGCCCGGACCATGCTGCCGACCTGCAACACCTTCTGGATGGGCGCCCCGCTCGGCCCCGTCGAACGCGCCTGTCTTCGCTCGGTCGCCCGCCAGGGCCACCGGGTGATCCTCTATAGCTACGGGCCCGTCGACGGCGCGCCGACCGAGGTCGAAGTGCGCGACGCGCGCGAAGTGCTTCCGCTCGCGACCGCCGAGCGGCTCGCCAAAGCCAACTATGCGCTCGCCGCCGACCTGTTCAGATACACGCTGCTGAGCCGGGGCGCGGAGTACTGGGTCGACGCCGACGTCTATTGCCTGCGGCCGCTGGCCTTCGCCGAATCGTACGTGTTCGGGTGGGAGGCGCCCGGCCTGCTGGGCAACGCGATCCTCAAGATCGTCGCCGACTCGCCGCTGCTGGCCGCCCTGATCGAGGTGTTCGAAGGCCGCGAGTGCCCGCCCTGGGCCGGGCGCAACGACCGGCGCGTGGCGCTGCGACAGCTCAAGGCCGGCGAGCGGATCAATCTCGGCGCCCTGTCCTGGGGCGTGGGCGGACCGCAGGCCCTCAGTTGGCTGACCAGGAAGTCCGGGCTGGACTGCTTCGCCCTGCCCCGCTCCGCCTTCTATCCGATCTATTATCGGCAGGCCGACTGGATCCTCGACCCGGCGCGGCCCCTCGAGGCGATCGCCGGGCCTGAAACCTACGCGGTGCACCTCTGGAACAAGGAGATCAGCCGCTTCAAGGCGGAGCCCGCCCCCGCCGGCAGCTTCCTGGCCCGGCTGCAGGCCGAGGGGGCCTGAGGCTCAGACGGGCCGTTCCAGCGCCAGATAGACGCTGTCGCACCATTCCTCGCCGACCAGCCAGGTGTTGGCCGCCCGGCCGGTCTCGACGAAGCCCATCTTGCCCAGCAGCCGCAGGGACGCGCCGTTGCGCGGGTCGACGTCGGCGGTCAGCCGGTCGACCGCATGGGCGGCGAAGACGTGCGGGATGAAGGCCGAGAGCGCCTCGGTGGCGTAGCCCCGGCCCCAGACGTCCGGATGCAGGATGTAGCCGACGTCGGGCAGCCGGTAGCAGCCGGCCTTGCCGACCACCCTGCCCTGCAGCTCGATGACGAAGTCGTCGCTGGCGTCCGGCGGGGCGGTGACCATGCCGTGCAGCCAGGCGCGGGTCTGGTCGCGGTCCGCGTGCGGCGGGGTCGACCAGAAGCGCATGGCGGAGGGATGGGAGAGGACGGCGAAGAGATCGTCCAGATCGGCCGGCTGCGCCCTGCGCAACCTCAACCGATCCGTGACGATCTCCACGACCATCAGACCAGGCGGCTCTGCTCCAGCGCCGCCGCCACGAAGCTGGCGAACAGCGGGTGCGGAGCGAAGGGCCGGGACTTCAGTTCCGGGTGGTACTGCACGCCGATGAACCACGGGTGGTCCTCGCGCTCCACCGTCTCCGGCAGGACGCCGTCGGGCGACAGGCCGGCGAACTTCAACCCCGTGGCCTCGATGCGGTCACGGTAGTTGATGTTCACCTCGTAGCGGTGGCGGTGACGCTCGCTGATGGCGCTGGAGCCGTAGATCTCGGCGATTTTCGAGCCCTGCTTCAGCGTCGAGTCGTAGGCCCCCAGGCGCATGGTGCCGCCCAGGTCGCCGCCTTCGCTGCGGATGACGCGCTCGTTGCCCTGGACCCACTCGGTCATCAGGCCGACCACCGGCTCCGGCGTCCACCCGAACTCGGTGGAGGAGGCTTCCTTCAGCCCCGCCTGGTTCCGCGCCGCCTCGATCACCGCCATCTGCATGCCGAAGCAGATGCCGAAGTACGGGATGTTGCGCTCGCGGGCGAAGCGGGCCGCCTCGATCTTGCCTTCCGCGCCCCGCTCGCCGAAGCCGCCGGGCACCAGAACCGCGTGGGCGCCTTGCAGGCGCGCCTCGCACTCGGCCGGGTCGCCCTCGAAGGTCTCGGCCTCGACCCAGTCGATGTTGACCCGCACGTTGTTGGCGATGCCGCCGTGGTGCAGGGCTTCGATCAGGGATTTGTAGGCG
Organism: Caulobacter sp. 17J65-9; assembly: GCF_010975005.1. Taxonomy (GTDB): domain Bacteria; phylum Pseudomonadota; class Alphaproteobacteria; order Caulobacterales; family Caulobacteraceae; genus 17J80-11. The sequence goes on from NZ_JAAIVC010000035.1 coordinate 7,132, forward strand.
TCCTTGAGGACCGTGTACTTGCCGACCACGGCGATGGAGACCTCGCCGTCGGGCTGCAGGCGGCGCTTGGCCACCTCTTCCCAGCGCGACAGGTCAGGCGCCGGCGCGTCCTTGATGCCGAAGCATTCCAGGACTTCGCGGTCCAGGCCTTCACGGTGGTAGTCCAGCGGCACGGCGTAGATGTCCGCCGAATCCAGAGCCTGGATGACGGCGCTCTCACGCACGTTGCAGAACAGGCCGATCTTGCGGCGCTCTTCGGCCGGGATCGGGTGTTCGGCGCGGCACAGCAGGATGTCCGGCTGGATGCCGATGGAGCGCAGCTCCTTGACCGAGTGCTGGGTCGGCTTGGTCTTCATCTCCCCGGCCGTCTTCACGAACGGCAGCAGGGTCAGGTGGATGAAGACGGCGTCGCCGCGCGGCAGGTCGTTGCCGACCTGGCGGATCGCCTCGAAGAACGGCAGGCCTTCGATGTCACCCACCGTGCCGCCGATCTCGACCAGCACGAAATCGACGTCCGTGCCGTCCTCGGCCTTGGCCGGGGACAGGCAGAACCGTTTGATCTCGTCGGTGACGTGCGGGATCACCTGGACGGTGGCGCCCAGATAGTCGCCGCGCCGCTCCTTCTCCAGAATGGTCTGGTAGATGCGGCCGGTCGTGATGTTGTCCGACTTGGCGGCCGAGACGCCGGTGAAGCGCTCGTAGTGGCCGAGGTCGAGGTCGGTCTCAGCGCCGTCGTCGGTCACGAAGACCTCGCCGTGCTGGTACGGCGACATCGTGCCGGGGTCGACGTTGAGATACGGATCCAGCTTACGAAGCCGGACCTTGTAGCCGCGTGCTTGCAGCAACGCGCCGAGAGCGGCGGAAGCGAGGCCTTTTCCCAAAGAGGAAACCACGCCGCCGGTGATGAATACGTAGCGGGCCATGGGGGTCCATCTTACCCCCGATTCGGGCCGGGGGCGTGAAGATGATTCGTGACGGATCGACGCGCGGCCGTCCGAAGACGGCCGCGATCAGATCATTGCTTAGCGGGCGGGGTCGAAGCCGGAGCTTCGGCCGGAGCCGGAGCGGCGCCGGGCTGACGCACTTCCGGCAGCGGAGCGGCCAGATCGTTCAGCGACGGCGCGCCCTGGCCGTTCGGAGCGGCCGGTTGTTGCGCGGCGGCCGGAGCCGGCGCGGTCTTCAGGCGGTTCAGGTCGATCGAACCGACCGCGGCGGCGTCGACCACCGACGAGCCGCCGCGGGCGAAGTTGCCCACGACCGTCAGGGCGATGCAGTTCACGAAGAACAGCGTGGCCAGGATCGCGGTGGTGCGGGTCAGCAGGTTGCTGGCGCCGCGCGCGGTCATCAGACCGCCGCCGCCGCCGCCCATGCCGAGCGCACCGCCCTCGGACTTCTGCACGAGGACCGCGGCGATCAGGGCGACCGCGATGAGGATCTGAATGACCAGAAGGACAACGAGCATGGCGCACAGGGATTTGGGGCGCCCGGGGGCGCGGATCAAGCGGCCCGTCTAGCACCAAGCCGGAACGGGCGCCATAGGGCTCACGGGTTCAGAGCGCGATCGCCGAAAGCGGACGCCCTGAGCTCACGACTTACGAGACGGCGCGGACGATCGGCAGGAAATCGGCCGCCTTCAGCGAAGCGCCGCCCACCAGGGCGCCGCCGACTTCGCGGACCTTCATGATGTCGGCCGCGTTCGCCGGCTTCACCGAGCCGCCGTATAGAATCGCCGCGCCCTTCCCCGCCTCGCCCAGGCGCGCCACCAGGGCGGCGCGGACGGCGACGTGCACTTCTTCGATCTGCTCGAGGGTCGGGATGCAGCCCGAGCCGATGCACCAGACCGGCTCGTAAGCGACCGAGAAGGGCTTGCCCGCCAGGGACGTCGGCAGGGAGCCGGCGACCTGGGCGGCCACCACCGCGACGGCCTGGCCGGCGTCGCGTTCCGCCAGGGTCTCGCCGACGCAGACGATCGGCTCCAGGCCGGCGCGCAGGGCGGCCTCGACCTTGGCGGCGACCAGAGCGTCGGTTTCACCGTAGCCGGCGCGGCGCTCGGAGTGGCCGAGAATCACCAGCCGGGCGCCGGCGTCGGCCAGCATTTCGGCCGAGATGTCGCCGGTGAAGGCGCCGGACGCCTCCGCCCGGCAGTCCTGCCCGCCGATCTCGACGGCGGAACCGGCCAACTGGCGGCTCATGCGCTCGATCAGGGTGGCGGGCGGGCACAGGGCCACGCGCGCGGCGGCCGGTTCGGCCGCCAGGGCTTCGGCCAACGCCGTCGCTTCCGCGAGCGAGGCGCCGAGGCCGTTCATCTTCCAGTTTCCGGCGATCAGGGGACGGGGCGAATTGGTCATGGCGGGGGTCTTTAGGCGAGCCGAGCGGGCTCGCCAAGCGCGCCTCGCTTGCGGGACCTCGCACGGCTCCACTATACGGCTTCAGGGGCGCCCTCGGCTCGTGCGCGCAAGGGTCCCGGGAAAGAGGTCCGTCTCATGCTCACCGCGTTCCGCAAATTCGCGAAGTCGCCCGTTGCCGCCGGCCTGATCGGCCTGCTCATCGTCGCCTTCGGCGTCTGGGGCATCAACGACATCTTCCGCGGGCAGATCTCGAATTCCGTGATCCAGTCGGGGTCGCGCCAGGTCTCGCCGGCCGAATTCAAGCGCATGTTCGAGAACTACAAGGGCCAGATCGAGCAGCAGTCCGGCCGCCGCATCACGCTGGACGAAATCGTCAAGGCGCGCGCCCACCTGCGCTTCCTGGACGACATGGCCTCCCAGGAGTCGCTGTCGGCCTTCCTGCAGAAGGTCCGCATCGCCCCCGGCAAGGACCTGCTGCTCGCGCAGATCCGCGAGATCCCGGCCTTCTTCGACCCGATCAGCGGCAAGTTCAGCAAGAAGCAGTACACCCAGGCCCTGGCCCGCGAAGGCCTGACCGAAGGCACCTTCGAGCAGGGCCTGCGTGATGAAATCGCCCAGAACCACTTCGCCACCGGCATGGTGGCGGGCCTGCGCGCCCCGCGCATCTACGGCGCCCTGCAGGCCGGGTTCGGCCTCGAGACCCGCGACGTCAGCTATTTCGAAGTCGGGCCGAACGCGATCGAGCGCGTGGCGCCGCCAACCGACGCCCAGCTGACGCAGTTCATGAAGGAAAACGCGGCGCAGCTGACCCGCCCCGAATTCCGCCAGGTGACGGTGGCCCTGTTCACCGCGAACGCCGCCGAAGGCTCGGTGAAGATCGACGAGGCGGAGCTGCACAAGCGCTTCGAGTTCCGCAAGGACTCCCTGTCCCAGGCCGAGCGCCGCAGCTTCGTGCAGCTGACCGCCAAGGACCCGGCCGCCGCCCAGAAGATCGCCGCCGCCCTGCAGGCCGGCCAGGACCCCGCCGCCGTGGCCAAGGCCAACGGCGCGCAGATCGTCCCCTACCAGAACAAGCCCAAGTCGGCCGTGGCCGACCGCATGGTCGCCGACGCCGCCTTCGCGCTGCAGCCGGGTCAGGTGTCGCAGCCGGTGCGCGGCGAACTGGGCCTCGCCGTGGTCAAGCTCCTGGATGTCTCGCCGGGCCAGCAGGTCACCTTCGAACAGGCCCGTCCGCAGCTTGAAGCCGAGCTGCGCAAGGAAGCCGCGACCGGTGCCGTGTACGACCAGGTGCAGAAGTACGAGCAGGCCCGCGAGGGCGGCGCCAGCCTGGCTGAAGCCGCCAAGGTCTCCGGCGCGCGCGTCGTCTCCCTGCCCCCGCTGACCAAGGAAGGCCAGCTGCCGAACGGCCAGCGCCTCGCCGCGCCGCCGGCCCTGCTGGAAACCGCCTGGGGCCTGTCGCAAGGCGGCGAGAGCGACGTCGAGGAAGCCGGCAACGGCGAGTACTACGCCGTGAAGGTCGACAAGGTGCTCCCCTCGGCCCTGCCGAAGCTGGACGAAGTGCGTCCGCAGCTGACCAGCGCCTGGACCATGCGTGAAACCGTTCGTCGCATGCAGGAAAAGGCCGACCAGCTGGCCGAGAAGGTCCGCAAGGGTGAAACCCTGGAAGTCGCCGCCAAGTCGATCGGCGCCAACGTGCGCACCGTCGACAACGTCGGCCGCGACGGCGCCGAAGGCGTCGGCCGCGATCTGACCGGCAAGCTGTTCACCGAGAAGACCGGCGAAACCTTCACCGCCCGCGGCGAACGCCTGGCCTTCGTGGTCGGCAAGGTCGACGCGATCCACGCTCCGGCCGGCCCGATGGCCGCGCGCGTGGCCGAAGACCGTCGTCCGCAGGTGACCATGCAGATCCTCGACGAGGTCGGCGGGGAAGCCCGTACGGCCGCGCGTAAGGCGATGAAGACCAAGACCTGGCCGGACCGCGCCGCGGCCGCGCTGGGCGTCGAGCCCGAACCCGCGACCCCGGCCGACAAGTCGAAGAAATGAGCCTCGAACCCGCGTTCGACGCGTTCGAGCGGGCTTATCGGACCGGCGAGCCCCAGGTCGTCCACCGCCGCGTGGTGGACGACCTGGAGACGCCGGTCTCCGCCTATCTGAAGCTCGGTCACGCCCGCCCCTACGCCTTCCTGTTCGAGTCGGTCGAGGGCGGCGCCTGGCGCGGCCGCTATTCGATCATCGCGCTCAAGCCCGACCTGGTGTGGCGCTGCTTCGGCGACCGGGCCGAGATCGCCCGCGGCGGCGACGTCGACACCGGGCGGTTCACGCCCGAGACGGCTCCCGCCCTCGACTCCCTGCGCGCCCTGGTCGACGCCTCGCGCATTGAGCTGCCCACCGGCCTGCCGCCGATGGCGGCCGGCCTGTTCGGCGTGTTCGGCTACGACATGGTTCGCCTGAGCGAGCCGCTGGGCGAGGCCGGCCCGGACCCGCTGGACCTGCCCGACGCGGTGCTGGCCCGCCCTTCCGTGGTGGCGGTGTTCGACGCCATCGCCCAGGAGATCGTGCTGGCGACCCCGGTGCGCGTCTCCGACCTGCCCGCCGAAGAAGCCTACGCCGCCGCGCGCGCCCGCCTGGGCGCGGTGGAGGACGACCTGCGCCGTCCGCTCGCGCCTTCCGGGCCGCGGGCGCAGCCGACCGAGCAGCCGACGTTCGGCTCCTCGATGACGCCGCAGGAGTTCGAGGCCAAGGTCCTGAAATCGAAGGACTACATCGCCGCCGGCGACATCTTCCAGGTGGTGCTGAGCCAGCGGTTCGAGGCCAGCTTCGAACACGACCCGTTCGCCTTCTACCGCTCGCTGCGGCGCATGAACCCGTCGCCCTTCCTGTTCCACCTGGACTTCGGCGGCTTCCAGCTGTCGGGCTCCAGCCCCGAGATCCTGGTGCGCCTGCGCGACGGCAAGGTCACCATCCGTCCGATCGCCGGCACCCGCCCGCGCGGCGCCACGCCCGAAGAGGACCTGGCGCTCGAACAGGAGCTGCTGGCCGATCCCAAGGAACGGGCCGAGCACCTGATGCTGCTGGACCTGGGGCGCAACGACGTGGGCCGGGTCTCCAAGCCCGGGTCGGTGCGCGTGACCGAGAGCTTCGCGATCGAGCGCTACAGCCACGTCATGCACATCGTCTCCAACGTCGAAGGCGACGCGGCCCCGGAGATCGATCCGGTCGACGCCCTGCTGGCCGCCCTGCCGGCCGGCACCCTGTCCGGCGCGCCCAAGGTGCGGGCGATGGAGATCATCGACGAGCTGGAAGGCCTGAAGCGCGGCGTCACCTACGGCGGCGGAGCGGGCTACATCTCGGCCGGCGGCGCGGTCGACGCGTGCATCGTGCTGCGCACCGCCCTGTTCAAGGACGGTCGCATGTACGTCCAGGCCGGCGCCGGCGTGGTCGCCGACAGCAATCCGACGGCCGAGTACGAAGAGACCCTGCACAAGTCGCGGGCGCTCAAGCGCGCGGCCGAAGAGTGTTGGCGTTTCGGCTAGTTCGGCGCCGCGCTCAGCGCGCGAAGACGGTCGCGTCGTCCGACCGCGCCACGTGGACGCCGGGTCCGAGGATCACCGCCGCGGCCAGCAGCAGGGCCGAGATCGCCGCCAGGGTCGAAGCGCCCAGGGCGGCCTTCAGGCTCCAGCGCACGCGGACCGGCCGCACCAGCTTCGCACGGGCGGCTTTCAGGGCGGACGACTCGGACATCTGGGGCGCGACCATGAGGACACGGCCATCACGTCCGGCCTTGGTTAATGAAATCTGAACGGGGCCCGCGACTTGGCGGCGAAGGCTCCGGACCGTACAGAGAATGCCGATGATCCTGGTGATCGATAACTACGACAGCTTCACCTACAACCTCGTCCATTACCTGGCCGAGTTGGGGGCGGAGACGCTCGTGCGTCGCAACGACGCCCTCACCGTGCAGCACGCCCTGGCCATGGCGCCGGAGGCCGTGCTGCTGTCGCCGGGTCCGTGCGCGCCCGACCAGGCGGGCATCTGCCTGCCGCTGCTGCGCGCCGCGCCGGAAACCCTGCCGATCCTGGGCGTGTGCCTGGGCCACCAGGCCATGGGCCAGGCCTTCGGCGGCGACGTGGTGCGGGCCAAGACCCTGATGCACGGCAAGACCAGCCCGATCGAGCACGCCGACAAGGGCCTGTTCGCCGGCCTGCCCAGCCCGTTCAAGGCCACGCGCTATCACAGCCTGGCGGTGTCGCGGGACACCCTGCCCGCCGAGCTGGAGGTGACCGCCTGGACCGCCGACGGCGAGATCATGGGCCTGCAGCACCGCACCCGGCCGCTGCACGGCGTGCAGTTCCACCCGGAATCCATCGCCACCGAGCACGGCCACCGGCTGCTCGCCAACTTCCTCGATCTGGCCGGCGTGCGCCGGACCGCGGCGGTCTGAGCCGTGTCCGACACCTTCAAGCCGATCCTGGCCAAGCTGGCCGAGGGCAAGACGCTCTCCGACGCCGACGCCGACGCCTTCTTCGCCGCCTGCCTGCGCGGCGAGGCCACGCCCGCCCAGGTGGCTGCGGCGGTCACCGCCATGCGCCTGCGCGGCGAGACCATCTCCGAGATCGCCGCGGTGGCCCGCGCCATGCGCCAGGCCGCCCTGCCCTTCGAGCACCCGTACGACGTGGTCGACACCTGCGGCACCGGCGGCGACGGCGCGCACACCCTGAACATCTCCACCGCCGCGGCCCTGGTGGCCGCCGGGGCCGGCGCGAAGGTGGCCAAGCACGGCAACCGGGCGCTGTCGTCGAAGTCGGGCTCGTCGGACGTGCTGACCGCGCTGGGCGTCAACGTCCAGGCCACGCCGGAGCAGTCGCGCCGGGCGCTGGACGAGGCCGGCGTCTGCTTCCTGTTCGCCCAAGTCTATCACGGGGCCATGCGCCACGTGCTGCCGGTGCGGGCCGAGCTGGGCTTCCGCACGGTGTTCAACCTGCTGGGCCCGCTGTCCAATCCGGCCGGCGCGCGCCGCCAGGTGGTGGGCGTCTACGATCCGCGCCTGCTGGAGCCGCTGGCCCGCGTGCTGGGCGCTCTGGGCGCGACGCGGGCCTGGACCGTGCACGGCTGCGGCCTGGACGAGCTGACCGTCACCGGCGCGACCCAGGTCGTGGAGTGGCGCGACGGCGAGGCCCGCGCCTTCGACGTCACGCCGCAGGCCGCCGGCCTGCCCGTCGCCCCCATCGAGGCGATCCGCGGCGGCGACCCGACGGTCAACGCCCAGGCCCTGCGCGAACTCCTGAACGGCCGCACCGGCCCCTACCGCGACGTCGTGCTGCTGAACGCGGCCGCGGCCTTGCTGGTGGCCGACATCGCCGAAGACCTCCGCCACGGCGTGGAGCTGGCGGCCGCCTCGATCGACGAAGGCCGCGCCCGCACCGCCCTGGACAAGCTGATCGAGACCACCAACGCATGAGCGACGTCCTCGCCCGCATCGCCGACTACAAGCGCCAGGAAGTCGCTGAGCGCAAAGCCGCCCGCTCGCAGGACGCGGTCGAGCGCGCCGCGGCGGCGGCCAGCGCCCCGCGCGGCTTCCAGCGCGCCCTCGAAACCGCCTTCCGGCCCGGCCGCCTGGCCCTGATCGCCGAGATCAAGAAGGCCAGCCCGTCGAAAGGGCTGATCCGCGCCGACTTCGACCCGCCGAGCCTGGCGCGGGCCTACGAGGCCGGCGGCGCGGCCTGCCTGTCGGTGCTGACCGACGCGCCCAGCTTCCAGGGCGCGGACGAATATCTGGCGGCGGCTCGCGACGCGGTCGCCCTGCCCTGCCTGCGCAAGGAGTTCCTGGTCGATCCCTGGCAGGTGGCCGAGAGCCGCGCGCTCGGCGCAGACGCCATCCTGGTGATCCTGGCCATGATCGACGACGCGCTGGCCGGCGAACTGATGGCCGAAGCCGCGCGCCTGGGCATGGACGCCCTGGTCGAGGTCCACGACGAGGCGGAGATGGCGCGCGCGGGCCGACTGGGCTCGCGACTGGTCGGGGTGAACAACCGCGACCTGCGCAGCTTCCACGTCGACCTGGCCGTCACCGAGCGGCTGGCTCCGATGGCCCCGGCCGACGCCCTGCTGGTCACCGAAAGCGGCGTGTTCACGCACGAAGACGCCGCCCGCCTGTCGGCGTGCGGCGCCCGCGCCATGCTGGTCGGCGAGAGCCTGATGCGTCAGGCCGACGTGACCGAGGCCACGCGCGACCTGACGCAGGGCTAGAGCCTCTACTTCTTGGTCACCACCAGGTCGGTCCGCCGGTTCTTGGCGCGGCCTTCCTCGGTGTCGTTGCTGGCGATCGGCTTGGTCTCGCCATAGCCCACGCCGCTGGCGCGTTCCTTGGCGACGCCCTTGGCGTAGAGCGCGTCACGGACCGCTTCGGCGCGCCGCTTCGACAGCTCCATGTTGGCGGCCGGTTCGCCGACGTTGTCGGTGTGGCCTTCGACCACCACGACCGCGTTCGGATAGGCCGTCAGGATCGCGGCCAGCTCGTCGATGGTCGCCAGGGACGCCGCGTCGAGCGCGTTGCTCGCGGTGTCGAAGTTCAGCTGTTCAAACGTGAACCGGCGCGGCGGCGGCGGGGCGGCCGGGTCCTTCAGATAGGCCGCCAGGTTGTAGGTCAGGGACGAGGGCCGCAGCGTCAGCTGGGTCCCGTTCGGCAGGGCCACGACCTCAGTGGCGACGGCCGGCGTGGCCGGCTCGACGGCCGGGGCCGGCGCGGTCACCGGCGGCGGGACTTCCTTATGCTTGCCGCAGGTGCGGACCAGGGCCAGCAGCGCCAGTACGACCAGGGCGGCGATGACCCAGGGCAGCCACTTCGGCCGACCCGCAGCCGCGATCGCCATCGGCTCTTCGGTGCGGACGCCGGGCGCGGCGAAGCCGAGCGTGCTCAGCAGGCCGGCCGGCGCGATGCTCGGCAGCTGGTTGCGGGTGTCGCGCAGAGAGCCCGCCAGCGTGCGCGCGTCCAGCCCGCCGGTGCGGGCCCGCTTGCTGATAAAGCCCAGGAACAGCGGCGCCGCGATCGCCATCAGCGCCGAGGCGGAAGACTTGCGGATTCCGGCATGGTTGGCGACCACGTCGGCGACCGCGTCGGTGCGCGCGCCGAACAGATTGCCCAGGAAGCCCTGGCCGACGCGCCGCGCGGTGTCCGCACCCGGGCCCGGGCGCACGGCGGCGCCGAAATCGTCCAGCAGGGTGCCGTCCGGATCGACCGCGCGCGCCTCGTCGAGCAGGCGCACGGCCCCGGCCTCGCCCGAGAACTTCTCGACCGCGCCGGTCAGCACCGCCGGCAGGGCCGCGCCGATCAGCCCCCGCCGCGTCGCTTCGACACTCTCGCCTGTGGCGGCGGCGACCTGATCTACGGTGTCGCCCGTGATCGACGCCTTGAGTTCGTTCCAGAGATTCATGGTCGTCTCCGCAATCGCACTGGGGCTCGCGCGACCTGCAGACCGCGCCGGGCCGAATGCTCCAGAGAGTGCCGATGGCGCCGTCGCGGCAATCCGTAGAACGCTGTAATTTGACCCCGGGTCGTTTCCTGAGGCGGCGCGTTTCGAGCGTGCGAACGTCAAGCTTCGCGTTCACTTGACATTAACCAGGAACACTTACAGAACATCGAACAGGTTCACGACTTGTTCCGAGGCGGGCGATGCTCACGCGCAAACAGCACGAGCTGTTGATGTTCATCCACGAACGTCTCAAGGAGACGGGCGTGTCTCCGTCCTTCGACGAGATGAAGGAAGCGCTCGACCTCGCGTCGAAGTCAGGCATCCACCGCCTGATCACCGCGCTGGAAGAGCGCGGCTTCCTGCGCCGCCTGCCCCACCGGGCCCGGGCGCTGGAAGTGGTCAAGCTTCCCGAACAGGCCACCACCGCCGCGCCCGCCAAGGGCCGCGCGCCGTTCCGGCCGCAGGTCGTGGAAGGCGCCAGGCCGGTCGAGGCCGCGCCGGTCGCCAACGACGTGCGCGAACTGCCGGTGCTGGGCCGCATCGCCGCCGGCGTGCCGATCGAGGCCATCCAGCACGAGAAGGACCGGGTCCTGGTGCCCGAATCCATGCTGGGCGGCGGCGAGCACTTCGTGCTCGACGTGCAGGGCGACTCGATGATCAACGCCGGCATTCTGGACGGCGACCAGGTGATCATCCGCCGGACCGACCAGGCCAATTCCGGCGAGATCGTCGTGGCCCTGGTGCTCGGCGAGGAAGCCACCCTGAAGCGCCTGCGCCGCAAGGGCGCCTCCATCGCCCTGGAGGCCGCCAACCCGGCCTACGAGACCCGCATCTTCGGGCCCGACCAGGTCGAGGTGCAGGGCAAGCTGGTCGGCCTGCTGCGCCGCTATCACTGAACCCCAGTTCTCACTGAACCCAAGGGCGCTTACCGCGCAGCTCGGCCGCGGTGAGCGCGAGCCAGCGGCCGTCGCGCCGCCAAAGCTCGATCGAGCCGGTCCGCGCCAGGTCGACCGCGTCGAGTACGAGCCGCCCCCGGCAGGCCGGGGGCAGCCGGTCCACGGTCGCGCGCAGGGTCACCACCTCGGCTGAACGGCAAAGCTCGCTGAGCTTGGCCCAGGTCGGCGGCTTCTTTCCCCACCAGGACGCCAGGGCGGGCGCGCCGGCCTTCGGGGCGCACGACCAGCGGTCGCAGGCGTAGAGCGCGTCGCGGGCCGCCTCCAGATCGCCCGCGGCCTCCAGCCCGCGCCGGCGGTCCCAGATGTCGAAGGCGAAGGCCTTGGCGTCGGGCCGCAGCGCGATCGCACGGTCGTCGATCCTGACCGCCGCCGCCGCGCCGTCCGAGGCGATCCAGGCGGCCGGCGGCTCGGCCCTGGGCCATAGCAGCACAGCGGCCGCGAAGGGCGCGCCCAGCCAGCGGGCCCGCCCCTTCCACAGGCAGACGAACAGCAGGCCGAAGAAGGCGATCGGCAGGGCGGCGGCCGGCGCGCTGGCGACCGTGCGGGTCGCGCCCGGCAGGCCGGCGATCCAGGCGCCGACAGCCGTAGTCGCCTGCACGCCCCAGCCGGCCACGTGCAGAAAGAGCCCGCCCAGCCCGATCGGCTCCAGCGCCGCGCCCAACGCCAGGAACGGCATGACCACGAAGCTGGACAGCGGCGCCGCCGCCATGTTGGCCGCCAGCCCGTAGACCGCCACCCGGTTGAAGTGCTGCATGGCGAAGGGGCCGGTCGCCAGGCCCGCGACCAGGCTGGTCATGCAGGCCAGGCCGATCCACGACACCGTGCGCTGGAAGATCAGAATCGGCCAGGGCGCCGAGATCTCGCGCACCAGTCGCGGCCAGACCTCCGCCAGGGCGACCAGGGCGGCGGTGGCCGCGAACGACATCTGGAAGCCCGGCTGAACCACCGCCTCCGGCTTCAGCAGCAGGACGACGAAGGCCGCCGCCGCCAGCGAGTTCAGGCTGATCGGCCGCCGGTCCAGCAGGATGGCGGCGAAGGCGGCCGCGGCGGTCACCGCCGAGCGCTCGGCCGGCGCCGGAGCGCCCGACAACACCAGATAGCCGCCGACCGCCGCGAGGCCGCACACGGCGGCCAGCTTCTTGCCCGAGACGCGCAGCGCCAGCCACGGCCAGGCGGCTACACCGAGCCGCACCGAGAAGAATACGAAGCCGCCGACGATGGCCATGTGCAGGCCGGAGATCGACAGCAGGTGCGCCAGGCCGGAGTCGCGCATGGCGTCCACGTCGGCCTGGGCGATCCACGCCTCATGGCCGGTGGTCATGGCCGCGGCGATGCCGCCCTGCGCCTCGCCCAGCCGCGCCACGATCCGCCGGGCCAGGTCCCAGCGCGCGGCGTTGACGGCCATCTCCGTGCGCAACCGCCAGGGCGGCGGATCCAGGGCGGCCGGGCGCACCTCGCCCAGAGCGAAGCCGACCGCGCCGACGCTGTGGAACCAGGCGTCGCGTGCGAAGTCGTAGGCGCCCGGGCTGGCGGGCGGCGGCGGCGGATTGAGGATGGCGCGCACCCGGATCGCCGTGCCTGGGGCGGGCGCCGGTCCGTCCACGGTCAGGCGGGCGCGTACGGGCGTGGCCTCGGGCGCCAGGCCCTCGATCCAGACCGGGGCCAGCACCAGCCGCGCGCCGCCCTTGCCCGGGCTGGCGACGTCCACCACCCAGGCCTCCATGGTCGCCGGCGCGCCAGCCGCCGCCACCACCGGCGCCGCCACCCGCTCGGACCGCAGCTTGGCCACGCCGAAGCCGGCCGCCACGCACAGGCCGAAAGTCGCCGCCAGGATCGCGGCGAACGGAGCCCGCGTCCGGCGCGTGCGGATGGTCAGCCACAGGAAGAAGACGAAGGCTCCGGCGATCCAGCCCCAGCCCGGTTCGGTCCGCAGGGCCAAGTAGAGCGCGCACCCGGCTCCGAACGCCACCGGCGTCCACAGCGGCCAGCGATCGGCCTGCGCGACCAGGGCCTCGCGCACCGCCTCGCGCATGCGCGCCGTCGCGGACGCTTTCACGGCCACGGGGCTAGGAGACTCGGCCACGCGCGCTATAAGAGCCGCGCTTTTGTTTTCCCGTCCCCTGTCAAGGCGACCGATGACCGATCCCCGCCCCGTCGTCACCCGCTTCGCCCCCTCGCCCACCGGCTATCTGCATATTGGCGGCGCCCGCACGGCTCTGTTCAACTGGCTTTACGCGAAAGGGCGCGGCGGCAAGTTCCTGATCCGGGTCGAGGACACCGACCGCGAGCGCTCCACCCAGGCCGCGGTCGACGCGATCTTCGAGGGTCTGGCCTGGCTGGAGCTGTTCTCCGACGAGCCGCCGATCTTCCAGTTCTCGCGCGTCGAGCGCCACCGCGAGGCGGTCTACGAGCTGCTGGCCAAGGGCTTCGCCTACCGCTGCTGGATGAGCCCGGAGGAGACCGCGGTCGAGCGCGAAAAGGCGCACGCCGAGGGCCGCGCCCTGCGCTCGCCCTGGCGCGACCGGCCGCACGATCCGGAGATGGAATCCCAGCCGCACGTGATCCGCTTCCGCGGGCCGCTGGAGGGCGAGACCGTGGTCGCCGACATGGTCCAGGGCGAGGTCCGCTTCAAGAACGAGGTGCTGGACGACCTGGTCCTCCTGCGCTCGGACGGCGCGCCGACCTACAACCTGGCCGTGGTGGTCGACGACCACGACATGGGCGTCACCCACATCATCCGCGGCGACGATCACCTGAACAACGCCGCCCGCCAGTCGCTGATCTATGAGGCGTTCGGCTGGGAGAAGCCGGCCTTCGCGCACATCCCGCTGATCCACGGCCCGGACGGCGCCAAGCTGTCCAAGCGCCACGGCGCCCAGGCGGTCGGCGACTACGCGGCCATGGGCTATCTGCCCGAAGCCATGCGCAACTACCTGGCCCGCCTGGGCTGGGGCCACGGCGACGCCGAGATCTTCGGCGACGAGCAGGCCATCGAATGGTTCGACGTCGCCAATGTCGGCCGCGCGCCGGCGCGGCTGGACTTCGACAAGCTGGCCCACATCAACTCGCACTGGCTGCGCCTCGCCGAGGACGACCGGCTGGCCAAGCTGACCCTGGACGTGCACGTCCAGCGCGGCCTCCAGCTCGAAGCCGGCGACGAGGCCCGGCTGGCCGCCGCCATGCCGTTCGTGAAGGACCGCGCCAAGACCGCCCTGGAACTGGCCGACCAGACCGTCTTCGTGCTGAAGCGCCGGCCGCTGCAGCTGGACGACAAGTCGCGCGGCCAGCTGAACGAGGAGACCGTCCAGCGCCTGTCACGCTTGCGTGAGCGGCTCGCCCTGTTCGAGAGCTGGGACGTCTTCGCCCTTGAAAGCGAACTGAAAGCCTTCGCCGAAGACGAGGGCGTCGGCTTCGGAAAGATCGGTCCGGCCATGCGCGCGGTGCTTGCCGCCGGCGCCCCCGCCCCCGATATCGCCAAGACCCTGGCGGCGCTCGGTCGCGACGAAAGTCTCGGCCGACTCGACGATGCGCTTTCCCCCGACAGCTAAGGCGCTATAACCCAGCCCAACTCCGCGGCGGTTCCTCCCCCGCCCCTCGCGTACCCAGAAAGCGGATCGAGATGGAAAACAAACCTCAGTCCCCGGACAGCGCCAAGCTGGTCCTCAACGGCAACGAGATCGGCATGCCGGTGCTGAAGGGCACGATGGGCCCGGACGTCGTCGACATCCGCAAGCTCTACGCCCAGTCCGGCGCCTTCACCTTCGATCCTGGCTTCACCTCGACCGCCAGCTGCGAAAGCGGCCTGACCTACATCGACGGCGACGCCGGCGTGCTGCTGCACCGCGGCTACCCGATCGACCAGCTGGCCGAGAAGTCGAACTTCCTCGAGGTCTGCCACCTGCTGCTGCACGGCGAACTGCCGACCGCGGCCGAGTACGCCGCCTTCGAGCACAACATCACCCACCACACGATGTTGCACGCCCAGTTCGACCGCTTCTTCGAGGGCTTCCGCCGCGACGCCCACCCGATGGCGGTGATGGTCGGCACCGTCGGCGCCCTGTCGGCCTTCTACCACGACAGCCTGGACATCCATGATCCGCAGCAGCGGATGATCTCGGCCATCCGCCTGATCGCCAAGATGCCGACCATCGCGGCCCGGGCGTTCAAGTACTCGGCCGGCCAGCCGTTCGTGTACCCGCGCAACGACCTCGGCTACGCCGAGAACTTCCTGCGCATGTGCTTCGCCGTTCCGGCCGAGGATTACGAAGTGAACCCGGTCCTGGCCCGCGCCATGGACCGCATCTTCATCCTGCACGCCGACCACGAGCAGAACGCCTCGACCTCGACCGTCCGCCTGGCCGGCTCGTCGGGCGCCAACCCGTTCGCCTGTATCGCCGCCGGCATCGCCTGCCTGTGGGGCCCGTCGCACGGCGGCGCGAACGAAGAAGCGCTCAACATGCTGAAGGAGATCGGCACGCCGGAGCGCATCCCGGAATTCGTCGCCGGGGTGAAGGACCGCAAGTACCGCCTGATGGGCTTCGGTCACCGGGTCTACAAGAACTACGACCCGCGCGCGAAGGTGATGCAGACCACCTGCCACGAGGTGCTGACCGCCGTCGGCGACCCGAACGATCCGCTGCTGCAGGTCGCCCGCGAGCTGGAACGCGTCGCCCTGAACGACCCGTACTTCGTCGAGCGCAAGCTGTACCCGAACATCGACTTCTATTCGGGCATCACCCTGTCCGCGATGGGCTTCCCGACCACCATGTTCACCGTGCTGTTCGCCCTGGCGCGCACCGTGGGCTGGGTCGCCCAGTGGAAGGAGATGATGGAGGATCCGCAGCAGAAGATCGGCCGCCCGCGTCAGCTCTACACCGGCCCGGTCGAGCGCGACTTCGTGCCGATCGACAAGCGCGGCTGATAAGCGCCCGACATCGCTGAACGATCACGCCGCCCCGGCTCCCGCCGCGGGCGGCGTTTTCGTTCTGGTGCATATCTGGTGGATTCGGAGCGGCGGACGGAGCCGCCTAGCAAGGTTTCGACATGTACCGACTGCTGCTCGACTGCACGCGAACCGACTACGATGCCGACACGGGCTATGCCGGGTTCATCACGCTGAAATTCGAGGAGGCCGGTGATCGTGAGCTCGCGATCGCCACCGCGATCAAAAAGACCAAGTTCCAGATGGCGGCAAAAGGCTTCACCCCCGACGAGATCGAAGCGTTCAGGTTCGAAGTCGAGGAAATCGAGCTCGTCGACCCGGCCCGTGTGGATTGCTCGGTCGAAGCCGGCTTCGCCTATTACTGACACCGCCGGCGCTGAAAGCCGCGCGGACGGACTAGCCGCCCGGCAGCAGCTTGCGCTCGGCCAGCACGCCCAGCACGGCGTCGGCGGCCGCTTCGGACGGATCGGGGCCGCCCCGGCCCATCTGGTCCAGCGCGGCGTACTGGCGGGCGACCTGGGTTTCGCGCAGCGCCGGGTCGTCCAGCCGCTCGGCCACGGCGGCGGCCAGCTTCGGCCCGGTGGCCTCGTCCTGGATCAGCTCCGGGGCGACGAAGTCGCGGGCGGCGATGTTGAACAGGGTCACCCAGGTGGTCTTCACGATGCGCTTGGCCAGCGCGTAGGTGAGCTTGTCCAACCGGTAGCTGATGACCATCGGCACGCCGGCCAGGGCCAGCTCGATGGAGACCGTGCCGCTGCAGGCCAGGGCCACGGTCGAGGCCTTCATGGCGTCGCGCTTGGCGGCCTCGCCCTCGACCAGGTGCACGCGGAACGGCCAGCCGGCCACCCGCCCCTTCACCGCTTCGGCCACCGTGTCGGCGACCACCACGGCGACCTTCAGGTTCGGCCGGTCGCGCTTGAGCAGCGCGATCGCCTCCTCGAACGGCGGGGTCATTCGCATGACCTCCGACGGGCGGCTGCCCGGCAGGACCAGCAGGATCTGGTCGTCAGGCGCGGCGCCGATCTCGCGGCGGAAGCGTTCGCCGTCGGCCTGCGAGAAGTCGGTGTGCAGGGCGTTGTTGCCGACGAAGGTGGTCTTCAGCCCCTCGCGCTCGAACCAGGGCGCGTCGAACACGTGGATGGCCAGCAGGTGGTCGACGGCGCCCGCCAGGGTCTTGGCCCGGCCGGGGCGCGAGGCCCACACCTGGGGTCCGACGTACTTGACCAGCGGCATGGCGGGGAAGTCGCGGCGCAGCGCCTTGGCGACGCGCAGGGTGTAGCCCCAGCTGTCGATCAGCACGGCCACGTCCGGCTTTTCGCGCCGCGCCAGGGCGGCGGCGTCCTCGACCCGGCGCTTCACGCGGCCGTAGGCCTTGACGCCCTCGACCCAGCCCAGGATGGACAGGTCGGCGATGTCGAACGGGCTCTCGACGCCCTCGGCGGCCATGCGCGAGCCGCCGACGCCGACGAAGCGGACCTTGTCGCCCAGGCGCGCCTTCAGCGCGCGGGCGAGGCCCGCGCCCAGCGCATCTCCCGAGGCCTCGGCGGCCACCAGCATGACGGTGAGCGGTTTCATTCAGCGGCTTCGGCGGACGACTTCACGCCCCAGACGAACAGGCCCAGGCGGTCGGCCGTTGCGATCACCGCCTCACGGTCCAGCACGATCAGCGAGCCGGCCTCGCCGACGATGCCCGCCAGGCCGGCGGCGGCGGCGTTCTCAACCGTGCGCGGGCCGATGGTCGGCAGGTCGACGCGGCGTTCCTGGATCGGCTTGGGGGCCTTGGCCAGCACGCCCTGGCGGGCGTCGGGCGCGCCGCGGATTTCTTCGGGCAGTTCGGCCACCCGGCGCAGCATGGCGTCGGTGCCCTCCTGGGCCTCCACCGCCAGCACCAGACCGTCGGCCACCACGGCCCCCTGGCCCACGTCCAGGCGGCCGATGGCGCGCGCCACCTCCAGGGCCCGGGCGACGTCGCCCATGGCCTCAGGCGGCGGCTGCAGCGCGCCCAGCGCGCCTTCGTCCAGGGTCAGGTCCAGCATGACCTCGTCGGCGCCTTCGACCCGGAAACCTTCCTTCTCGAACTGGCCGACCAGGTAGCGCAGCAGGCCGTCGTCGCCCTTGCGGGCGGCGGCCACGGCGCCGGGCAGGATGGCCAGGCCCTTCAGGTCGGGTTTCAGGGCGGAGAAGTCGGGCCGGGAGACGATGCCGGCCAGGCACACCGCCTCGCAGCCGGCCTTCTTCAGGGCGTCGAGGCAGCGGCCGTACTCGGCGATGCCGATCTCGGCGCCCGGATAGCGCTCCAGCCCGGGCGAAGCGAAGCCCTTCAGGCGGACGACGAACAGCGGCCGGTTGGCCCGCTCGCACCAGGCGGCGATCGCGTGAGGCAGGTCACCGCCGCCGGCGAGGAGGCCGAGCTTCTGCATCGCCCTACGCGCCTCAGTCGGACGGCAGGCAGAGCGGCCGGTTGGCCTCGGCGCGGATGAAGTCGACGATCTCCATCACCTCGGGCGAGGCGGCGAAGACGCGCGCGACGTCGTCCAGGCGCTCCTGGAAGGTGCCTTCCGGGGCGAACATCAGCCGGTAGGCCGAGCGCAGGTTGTTGATCGCCTCGCGCGAGAAGCCGCGGCGCTTCAGGCCGACCAGGTTCAGGCCTTCCAGGTGGGCGTGGTTGCCCCACACCGAGCCGAACGGAATGACGTCCTTGGTCACCGTGGCCATGCCGCCCACGAAGGAGTAGCGGCCGATACGGCTGTGCTGGTGGACCGCGCACAGGCCGCCCATGAACACGAAGTCGTCGACGTGCACGTGGCCGCCCAGGGTGGCGTTGTTGGCCATCACCACCTTGTCGCCGACCGTGCAGTCGTGGGCGACGTGGCTGCCGACCATGAACAGGCCGTCGTCGCCGACGCGGGTGACGCCGCCGCCCATGACCGTGCCGGTGTGCATGGTCACGTGTTCGCGCACGATGTTGCGCGCGCCCAGGATCAGCCGAGTGTCCTCGCCGCGGTGGGCCAGGTGCTGGGGCGAACCGCCCAGGCAGGCGAACGGGTGGACGACCGTCCCCTCGCCGATCTCCGTCGCGCCCTCGACCACCACGTGGGACAGCAGGCGCACGCCGTCGTGCAGGGTGACCTGCGGGCCGACGATGCAGAACGGGCCGATCTCCACGTCGGCGCCCAGGCGGGCGTTCTCGTGGACCAGGGCGCTGGGATGGACGCGGGTCATTTCTGGGTCTCGACCACCATGGCGGCGAACTCGGCCTCGGCGGCGATCTCGCCGTTCACGTAGGCCTCGCCCTTGAACTTGAACACGTCGCCGCGGTGACGCAGCACGGTCACCGGCATGCGCAGGGTGTCGCCCGGGCGCACCGGGCGGCGGAAGCGCGCGCCGTCGATGCCCATGAAGAAGATGGTCTTGCCGGTGACGTCGGCGTTCAGCGACTTCGACATCAGCAAGCCGCCGCTCTGGCCCAGGGCCTCGACGATCAGCACGCCGGGCATGACCGGATTCTCGGGGAAGTGGCCCTGGAAGAACGGCTCGTTGGCGGTGACGTTCTTGATGCCGACGATCGACTTGTTCGGCAGGTATTCCTCCGCACGGTCGATCAGCAGGAACGGGTAGCGGTGCGGAAGGCGCTTGAGGACCTCCGCGTAATCGATGGACGTTCCTGCGGTTTCAGTCTGCAAAGTCATTTAACTCACTCGCCCCCGTCGCGGACGCGGGACTGTTTGGCGATCCAGGCGGCTTCGCGCAAGAA
Organism: Caulobacter sp. 17J65-9; assembly: GCF_010975005.1. Taxonomy (GTDB): domain Bacteria; phylum Pseudomonadota; class Alphaproteobacteria; order Caulobacterales; family Caulobacteraceae; genus 17J80-11. Next base: position 26,601 of record NZ_JAAIVC010000035.1, read on the forward strand.
CTGTCGGATGGGTTTGGCCGGATATCCGCCCCAGGTCTCGCCCGCGGGGATGTCCTTCATGACCCCGCCGCCGGCCGCGACGCGGGCGCCGGCGCCGATGGTCACGTGGTCGGCCAGGCCGGCCCGGCCGCCGAACATCACCCCGTCGCCGATCTTGGCGGACCCGGAGATGCCGGTGTGGGCGGCCAGCACGCAGCTGCGGCCCAGCACGACGTTGTGGGCGACCTGGACCAGGTTGTCGATCTTGGTGTGCTCGCCGACGACGGTGTCGTCGTAGGCGCCGCGGTCGATGCAGGAGTTGGCGCCGATGCTGACCCCGTCCTGCAGCACCACCCGGCCCAGCTGGGGCACGTCGACCGCGCCCGAGCCCGAGCCGGCGACGCCGAACCCGGCCTCGCCGACCACCACGCCGGCGGCGAGCCGGACGCGGTCGCCGATCAGCGCGAAGCCGACCGAGGCGTTGGAGCCGATCACGCAGTCGCGGCCGAGCTGCACGCCGGGGCCGACCACGGCGTTGGGGCCGATGTAGGAGCCCGCGCCGATCGCGGCCCCCTCGCCCACCACGGCGCCGGGCGCCAGCACCACGCCCTCGCCGATCTCGGCGGTCGGGTGCACGGCCGGGCCGGCGCTCATCCGGCGGGCCGGATGC
>NZ_JAAIVC010000360.1 GCF_010975005.1 Caulobacter sp. 17J65-9
GAGCAGGCGCGGGACCAGCACCGCGCCGTCGGTCAGGGCCACGTGCGGCTCGGCCCCGAGCGCGCGCGCCGACAGCGGACCGCGCACGCACCACAGCCGGCGCGGCGTCTTCCAGCCGTCCAGCCGGTCGTAGCCGACCCCGCTGGAGAACACGTGCAGGAAACCGACGCCCGGCGTCGGCATGCCCACGATGGTGCCGATGCCGAGGAAGCCTTCGCTCTTGTCCTGGTCGAACAGCTCGGGGGCGAGCGCCGGCCAGAGGACGCCGTTGAGGTCGTCGCCGAAGTTGGGCCGCGCGTTGCGGCAGGCGATCAGCTCCACGCGCGCGCCTCCGCCCGACGCGGCGCCGACCCCAGGCCGAGCAATCGTCGCCAGAAGCCGAGCGACCAGCCCAGGTGCATGACCATGGCGGCCGCGCCGGAGCCGGCGGCCCAGGCGTCGCGCTCGCGCAGGCCCAGCCACGCGCCGTAGGCCAGGCAGCCGCCGGCCCACAGGGCGGCGGGCGTGGCC
>NZ_JAAIVC010000036.1 GCF_010975005.1 Caulobacter sp. 17J65-9
GCCCTGCGGTTCGAAACCGAGCTGCGCGGCGGGGCGGCGGCGCCCACGGCCAAGCTGGCGGCCCTGGCCGGCCTGCAGCGCGCCGCGGCCCGCGCCGACCTGTCGGAAAAGGACCTGGAAGAGATCACGACCAAGCTCGGCGAGATCGGAGGCCTGGTCGAGGCCGACGCCAAGCTGGTCGCCCAGATCGTGCGGGCCCCGGCGTCGGCCCTGCAGCGGCTGTCGATCCTGCTGAAGCTGGCCGGCGGCCAGACCGGCCCGTCGGGTCCGGTCGCCGAGCGGGCCAAGGTCGAGGCGCTGAAGCTGGTGCGCACGCCCGAGGTCCGGGCCGAACTGGCCGCCACGCCGGAGCGGGCGGCCGAGATGCGGCCCCTGCTGCAGGGCATCGGCCTGGCGGCTTAGGTCAGAAGAACAGCTCCCACATCAGCCGGCCGGGCAGGAAGGCCAGCAGGCCGGCCAGGATCAGGCCGCCGACGAACATGCCGGTCATCGAGCGGCGGTGCTGGGCGACCTTGTGCCGGCGCGCGGCGTAGACCGCCATCGGCAGGCCGATGATCGTCCAGCCGGACAGCAGGTGGATGAAGCTGAACGCGCCGTGGTTGATCTCGTGGATGAACAGCGAGCTGACCGCCGTCGTCGCCATGGCGATCACCCAGGTCCAGCCCAGCACCCGGTGCAGCCGGTTTCCCTTCACGCCGAGCAGCAGCACCGTTCCGATCGCGAGCGCCAGCAGGGCGGTGGCCAGGTGCAGCTGGATGGCCGGCTTGGCGGTCGCGACCAGGCCCAGGTCCGGCAGGTGCGGGTGGATCTCCAGACCGGCGAGGGCCTCCTGGTAGGCGCCGAACTTCCCGAAGGTGGCGGTCGTCACGATGGCGGCCACCAGGGCCAGGACGAAGACGGTCCTGCGGACGAGCAGGCTGCGGGCGGCGGGGGCGGTCATGGCGGGTCTCCAGCGTGGGGCGGGGCGTCTCCCGCGGTCCCGTTTCCCTTGGCCCGGACCGGAAAGCGCCGCAGCCACCTCTGCACAGACCGCCGCGCCGGCTTCGCGAGCGGCGGGCCGGCGCCGTTCGCGCTTCGTGGATCGCCGTCTTCAAACCGACGCCGGATCATGGTCTTGAAGGATCGAGGGAGGCGAAGCATGCGACGCACGTCGGCCGCACCGAACGACACGCCCAAACGGAGCCCGGCCGAGTGGCTGCGCGGCGTCGGCATCGCCGCGGCCGCGGGCCTGTTCATGGGCCTGGCCGGCGCGTTCGGCTCGGACGCCGCCCCGCTGCCGCTGCGGCTGGCCTACTGGGTCGGCATGATGGTGGTCGGCGGCGTCTGGGGCCATGTCGCGGCCGGCTTCGTCCAGCGGCGCGGCTGGTTCGGCGATCGCGTGTGGCTGCAGGCCGCGCTGATGATCGCGGTCATGACCCCGCCCCTGACCGTCAGCGTCTGGCTGGCCACCGCCTGGACCTTCGGGGCCCCGCTGCAGCTGGCGGCCCTGCCGTGGTTCTTCCCGCCCGTGCTGATGGTCGCGGCGGTGATGACCGGGGTGAACCTGCTGGCCGGGCGCACGCACGCCGGCCCGGCGCCGGCGCCCGAGCAGCCGGCCGAGCCGCCCCGCTTCCTCGAGCGCCTGCCGCTGAAGCTGCGCGGAGCGGAGCTCTACGCGGTGGAGTCCGAGGACCATTACCTGCGGCTGCACACCGAGCGCGGCTCGGACCTGATCCTGATGCGCCTGTCCGACGCCGTGGCCGAGCTGGAGGGGATCGAGGGCGCCCAGACCCACCGCTCCTGGTGGGTGGCGAAGGCGGCGGTGGCCGACGTGCGCCGCGGCGACGGCAAGGCTCAGCTGACCCTGAAGAACGGCGTGGAAGTCCCGGTCAGCCGCACCCACGCCCGCGCTCTGCGCGCGGCCGGCTGGTACTAGCGGAGCGCCTTCGGCTCAGGCCCGGCGCGCCCGCCAGTCCTCGGCGCTCTGCCCCCAGGCGATCGACTCGACCTGGTCGTAGGGCGGCGGGCACTGGATCGGGCCCAGCCGGCGCGAGCCGAGCCGTTCGGCCACCCGGATCGAGGGTTCGTTGTTCGGATCGATGCAGTGGATCACCTCGGTCCAGCCGAGGTGGTCGAAGGCCCAGTCCATGGCCGCGGTCGCGCCCTCGACCGCATAGCCCTTGCCGATGCCCCGCCGCGCCAGGGTCCAGCCGATCTCGTTGCCGGGCCATTCGGCCGGCTTCCAGGGGCCCAGCTGGCCGACCCAGGCGCCGGTCTCCTTCTCGATCAGGGCGAACATGCCGTAGCCGCGCATGGCCCAGCAGCCGACCATGGTCGCCAGCCCGCGCCAGGCCAGGGCCGGCGGCTTGGCCCCGCCGATGAAGCGGGTCAGCTCGACGTCGCCCATCATCTCGGCGAAGGGTGCGTAGTCCGCCTCGCACGGCGGACGCAAAAGCAGGCGTTCGGTCTGAAGCGTCGGGCCCAGCATCAGGCGCGGCTCCGCACGCGCGCGCGCCACGCCTCGCGGCTCTGTCCCCAGATCTCGATCGGCGCGCTCTCGAACGGCGCCGGCAGCTTGCCCGGTCCCAGGTTTCGCGCGCCAAGCCGCTCGGCGACCTTCTGCGAGGGGACGTTGCCCGGGTCGATGCAGTGGATCACCTCGGTCCAGCCGAGGTTGTCGAAGGCCCAGTCGATGGCCGCGGCCGCGCCCTCGGTGGCGTAGCCCTTGCCCCAGGTCTCGCGCAGCAGGCCCCAGCCGACCTCGGTGCCGGGCCAGCCCTCCGGCGTCCACGGCCCCAGCCGGCCGACCCAGCGGCCGGACGACTTCTCGATCACCGAAAACATGGCGTGGCCGCGCGTCACCCAAGACCCGGCCATGGTGCACATCGACCGCCAGGCGGCCGCGCGCGCCTGCACGCCGCCGATGAACCGCGACGCCTCCTCGTCGCCCATCAGGGCGGCGAAGCCGTCCAGGTCCTCTCCCGAGGTGGGGCGAAGGATCAGGCGTTCGGTCTCGAGCGTGGGGCCGGGAGCGATCATGGAACCTCCAAGTGTCTGGAGACCCTGAATACGACAAAGGGCGCGGAGCAAAAGCCCCGCGCCCTTCAAACATTACGCTGAAATATTACGCTCGACCCGACCTTACGCGGCCAACGAGGTGTCGATCTGCTTGCAGGCGGCGACCAGGCCCTGCACCGAGGCGACCGAGGTCGCGAACATGGCCTTCTCGGCGTCGTCCATCGGGAACTCGATGACCTTCTCGACGCCGCCCTTGCCGATCACCACCGGCACGCCGACGTACATGTCCTTCAGGCCGTACTGGCCGTTCAGGTGCGCGGCGCACGGCAGCACGCGCTTCTTGTCCAGCAGGAACGACTTGGCCATGGCCACGGCGCTTTCGGCCGGGGCGTAGAAGGCCGAGCCGGTCTTCAGCAGGGCCACGATCTCGCCGCCGCCCTTGCGGGTGCGCTCGACGATAGCGTCCAGTTCGGCCTGGGTCAGCGCGCCCTGGGCCACCCATTCCGGCAGCGGCAGGCCGCCGACGGTCGAGTAGCGCACCATCGGGACCATGTCGTCGCCGTGGCCGCCCAGGGTCCAGGCGTGGATGTCCGCGACAGACACGCCGAACTTCTCGGCCAGGAACCAGCGGAAGCGGGCCGAGTCGAGCACGCCGGCCATGCCGACGACCATGTTGTGCGGCAGGCCCGAGAACTCGCGCAGCGCCCAGACCATGGCGTCCAGCGGGTTGGTGATGCAGATGACGAAGGCGTTCGGGGCGTACTTCTTGATGCCTTCGCCGACCGCCTTCATGACCTTCAGGTTGATGCCCAGCAGGTCGTCGCGGCTCATGCCCGGCTTGCGGGGCACGCCGGCGGTGACGATGCAGACGTCGGCGCCGGCGATGTCGGCGTAGTCGTTCGCGCCCTTCAGGTGCGAATCCTTGCCGAACACCGGCGAGGCTTCGGCGATGTCGAGGGCCTTGCCCTGCGGCATGCCTTCGGCGATGTCGAACAGGACCACGTCGCCGAGTTCCTCGCGGGCGCAGACGTGGGCGAGCGTGCCCCCGATCATGCCCGAACCGATCAGTGCGATTTTCGCGCGCGCCATGGGGGTCTCCTGAAATGGGAAGCTTGAGGGGAGGATCGCGTCGGCGCGCGGTCTAATCCCCCGCGCGGCGCCGGGCAAGGGCGCCGCGCTGGTGCAAAGGCGCCACGGCCAAGCTTGTTCAGACACTGCAACAGTTTGTGACCGTCAGTTGAACGATCTTTCTGCCCGCCTCGTCGCTTGATCACCGTTCGCGGCGGAGGGAGTGCGTCTCGCGGTAGCCGTGGACGACGTCACGCGCCCCTGCCGGGGGCTCGCCCGGTTACAATTAGGAGAGCCGTATGAAGCTCCAACTTCTGGCCGCCGCGTCCGCCGCCGCGGCGCTGATCGCCCTTCCAGCCGCAGCCCAGACCGAGGCCGGCCGCTGGAGCTTTTCTCTGGAGACCGGGGCCGACTTCCCCGTCGAAGGCGAGCTGAACGGCGCCCGCAGCGTCCAAATTCCGGACTTCGGGGTGATCAACCCCGACTTCGCCGGCGACGCGGTCATCGTCCGGGTCAACCCGGTCAACTTCAACGACGTTTACGACACCGCCTGGGCCTTCGGCGGCGAGGCGGGCTACGGCCTGTCGGACAATTCGGAAGTGTTCGGCGCCCTGCGCTACAGCAAGGCCTCCGGCAGCTCGACCCAGTTCGGCCGCCTGCAGGACGTCGAAACCACCCAGACCGCGGTGATCAACGCCAACTTCGACGACCATGAGGTCTGGACCCTGGACCTCGGCTATCGCCACTACTTCGGCGAAGGCAACTGGAAGCCGTACATGGCCGGCCGCATCGGCGCGGCCTTCACCAACGGCATCACCGCCAGCTTCTCGACCCCGGGCGGCGAGCTCGCCGAAAACAACGTGACCTTCTACGACGACTCCTGGTCGTGGACCCTGGGCGCCGACCTGGGCGTCGACTGGTCGCTCAACGAGCGCTGGAGCATCCAGGGCGAGGTGGGCCTGCGCTACATCTCCGACCTGTCCGACCAGACCGGCCCCGGCCTGGTCAATCTCGGCCTGGCCGAGCTGAACAAGGACAGCGGCTCGACCATCAGCGCCCCGATCATGATCCGCGGCAGGTACACCTGGTGATCTGAGACGGGGCCGGCGGGCGCACCGCCGGCCCCGGTCCTCGCCCGGTCCCTCGCTCGTCCCGCGACTTGACCGGCGGCGCGAGACCCGCACCTTGGCGGCATGTCGACGCCCGACTTCTCCCTGCACCCGAACCTCGAAGCGACCAGCGACCGGCTGGCCGACCTGCCCCTGTCGCAGGCCCGGCTGCAGCTGGACGCGCGCTTCCCCTGGATCGTGCTGATCCCGCGCCGCGCCGGCGCCGGCGAGATTGACGACCTGTCCCCCGAAGACCGCGCCCGGCTTATGGAGGAGATCAGCCTCGCCTCGGTCGCCGTTCGCGCCATCGGCGAGGCCCTGGGCCGGCCCGTCGAGAAGCTGAACGTCGGGGCGCTGGGCCTGGTGACGCCGCAACTGCACGTCCACGTGCTGGGCCGGCGGCGCGACGACGGCCTTTGGCCCGATCCGGTCTGGGGGCGCGGCGCGCCGATCGCCTACGCGCACGGCGTGCTGGACCACGCCAAGGCCGCGGCCCTCGCCGCCCTGAAGTCCTGCCTGCTCTAGAAGCGGGTCGCCGTCACCCGCTGCACGGCGCCCGAGCCGGCGTGCAGCGAGCCGACCAGCCGGCTGTCGGTCGCCGTGGTGAGCCGAAGCTCCGCCGGGTGCGTCTGGCCGTGCGGGGTGAAGCGGATCACCAGCTCGCCGCCCTGACGCGTCACCGAGTCGAGCAGGTCGGAAGCGGACGTCCCCGGGCCGGCCCGCAGGTCGCGCCAGGCCCCGTCGATTTCGCCGCCGCCGGGATCGCTCAGCAGCAGCACCATCAGCGGCTGTCCGTCGGCGCCCGACACCCGCCATTCGCCGTCCAGCCGGCCCATGCGCACCTGGGCGGACTCGAACGCGCCGCGCACGCCGCGGTCGTAGACCTGCTCGGTCACCGTCTTCGGGCCTTCGTAGGAGCGCGCGTAGGCGTCGAGCTGGACCGCCTGGGCCGTGACCGGGTCGTCGATCTGCACGCCGGGCGGGTCGTAGGAGACGCCGGCCGGCATTTCGAACGGCCGCACCGCCGGCGGGGTGTAGAGGGGCTGGGTGTCGGCCGGGAACGTGACAGCCGGATCCGGCTCCTCGGTCGAGCCGGGGTCTTGCGCGGCGAGCAACAGCACAGCCAGGAAAAGCGGCGTCGACACGGCGGTTTCACATCACATGGTTCGCCAAGGACGCTATCGCCCGTCCCAGGACGGCGCAACGGCTAGCTGACCAGGCGAAGCTCGCCGATCCGCTTGGCGATCTCCTTGAAGGCGTCCTTCATGGCGTTGTTGGAGCCCGCGTCGTAGTACATGTCCTCGCGGGTCGCGCACTTCCTGAAGGTGTCCTTGGCGTCCTTGTCAGGCACCTGCAGGATGATGGTGTAGACCTCGATCCCCTTGGCCTTCATGTTGTCGCAGATCTTCAGCATCTTGGCGTTGATCTTGGCCTTGCCGGCCCCCGGGCTGGTCGTGCCCAGCCGGTTCTTGGCCATATAGCCCCAGGCGCCGTAGTCCGACTTGTTGGCGGAATCCTTGTTGCCGCCTTCCTTGCTGTTGGGCGGCGGGTTCTCGCCGTCGAAGATCAGGTTGTCGCCGTCGGTCATGATCACGGCGATCTTCTTCACCCGGTCGGCGTTGTAGGGCGCGCCTTCGGTGAAGGGGGCGGTCGGCGACAGCACCGCCCAGCCCCAGAACAGCCCCTCGGAAGTGACGGTGCCGCCGTTGTGCCAGGGCACCATGTTGCGGACCTTGTCGGCGACCACGCCCTTGTCGGTGGTCAGCGGCTGGATGGGATCGCCGCACGACTTGTTGGGGCCGTAGGTGGAGACGTTCATTCCGCCCGTCTCCTGGATCGCGTTCTGGTTTTTCACCTTCACGCGCAGGTCGCGGGCGTATTTGGCGGTGTCGGCCTGCAGCTGGGCCCATTTCGAGCCGTCCTTGAAGCCCTGGGCCGTGGCGCTGCCGTTCACGTCGTCGAGGATGTAGTTGTTGGTCGAGGCGTCCGGGGTGACCTCGTCGGGCCACAGATACGGCGCCCAGCGCGTGTCGATCGACGCGGGCGCGGTGTCCTCGGTGTCGTAGGGCTCCGGGCGCGCCTCGACGCAGCCCTTCCAGGCCACCTTCATCTTTTCGAACAGCGACCACGGATTGACCCGCATGGCCGCCGACGACGCCGTGAAGTTGTCGCCCTCCCACTTGGCGGCGGAGCCGGCCGACACCTCGGCCAGGTTGCCAACGCCCCACGGGTCGCTGACCGTCGCATTCTTCGGCCCGCCCTCGACCATCCAGGCGTAGTCGAAGGCGCCGGGCGCCTTGATGTTGACCGAGGCGACATAGGGCACGACGGCGACCTTCACGCCGCCGTTGGCCTTCTCGTAGACGATGTCCAGGAAGTCCTCGGACGCCTTGCGCAGGGCCTCGATCTTGCCGCCGTCCTTCATCGAGCCGGTGTTGTCGAGCACCAATGCGATCTCGACCATCCGCTTCAGCCCGACGCTCTGGGCCGAGACGTCGGCGAAGGTGGAGCCGAACACGCTGGCCAGGGTCAGCGGCAGGGGGTTGCTGCGGGCCGACGTGCGGCCGGCCAGCACGCGCACGGCGTTGGCCGTGCCGCCGGCGGTGAAGGTCCGGGTGTCCGGGTTCCAGACCCCGAACTGCAGGTCCGCGGCGCTGAGCACCGCGCCGTTCTGGGCCGACGGCATGTTGGCCTCCGCCACCCCCAGGGCCGCGGCCGTGGCCTTGGCCTTGTCGGGCAGCTCCTGGGCGGCGGCGAGCGCGGCGGCGTCGGCCACCACCTGCAGGCGGGTCTTGGTGACGTACATCTGCGCCCCGTCCACCGCCAGGGCGCCCACGCCCAGCAGGGCGGCGAGCGTCAGGCCGACATAGACCAGCACCGCTCCGGAGCGGTCCTCGGCCAGCGCCTTCAGGCGCGCCCGCAGCCTCACTTCTCCATCCTCATGACGACCTCGGCCGTCAGGGTCTGGGGCATGGGGATCAGGTTGAGGATGGCCGCCTTGCTGGAGGGCACGCTGATGGTCATGCGCACGTGGTCGGCGCCGTTGATCGTGACCTTGGGGTCGGCCGCCACCGTCCAGGGCGCCGGCCAGCCGACCAGCATCGGCTCCGCGAAGGTCTTGGCGTCGGCGGCCGGAATCGCGCCGATCGAGATCTCGCGCGCGGTCTCGCGCGCGGCGTTCAGCATGTTGTTGTAGGTGTAGAGCAGCAGCCCGTACTGGATGACGCCGAAGGTCAGGCCGAACAGGAGCGGCGCGACCAGCGAGAATTCGACCAGCGCCGCCCCGCGCTCGTCACGTCCGATCCGCAACACCCCTCGTCTGCGCATGCCGTCCCCGCGTATGGCGAAGTTCGACGCCAACCGCGCAGCTTTTCCGACTGTTCCGCTTGAAACGAAGATTCCCTTTGCCAGGCGCGCCCGAGGGCGGATTTGCGGCCGCCTGAGGGCACTTAGGAGGCCGCGCTTTCGTTGACAGCCGAGTCGCACGGACTAAAACCGCGTCGCCGGTCGTATCCGGCCGAGAAGGATTGAGCGAAGCATGTCGAACGCGAGTGCGGGCGCGGCGGGCAAGACCCGCAAGAAGCCCATCGTCCGGCCGATGTCGCCGCACCTGCAGGTGTGGCGCTGGCACGTCACCATGCTGGGGTCGATCCTCCACCGAGCCTCCGGCGTGGCGCTGTACGTCGGCGCCTTCGCGATCGTCGGCTGGCTGGCCGCCCTGGCCGCCGGCCCGGCGGTCTACGCCCAGTTCCTGGTGTGCGCGTCCTCGCCGCTGGGCCTGCTGATCTGGTTCGGCCTGAGCGCGGCGGCCTTCTACCACCTGGCCTCGGGCCTGCGGCACCTGCTGTGGGACACCGGCGCGGGCCTGTCGCCGAAGACCGCCAGCACCCTCTCCACCCTGTCGATCTGGTTCGCCGTGATCGCCACCGTCGCCTTCTGGGCGGCCCTGTTCGCCAGCGGAAAGGTCGTGCTGTGAGCTTCGAGACCGACAAGAAGAAGGTCGAGGGCCTGGGTTCGGCCCATCACGGCGCCGGCGTGTGGATCAAGGAACGCGTCAGCTCGCTGATCCTGGTCCCGCTGACCGTCTGGGGCCTGTGGGGCGCCTGGACCATCGCGAACACCGGCTACGACGGCGCCTGGGCCTTCGTGCGCAACCCGATCAACGCCGCCCTGCTGGCCGTGACCGTGCTGGTCTCGATCTACCACATGCAGCTGGGCATGCGGGTGGTGATCGAGGACTACCTGCACAAGACGCTCGGCAAGGGCCTCGCCCTGTTCCTGAATTTCGTCGTCTGCGCCGCCCTGGCCGTGGCGACGGTGATTTCCATCCTTATGGTCGCCTTCGGCGGCTTCGGAGTCTGACCATGGCCGCCTACGAGTTCGTCGACCACGCCTACGACGTGGTGGTGGTTGGCGCTGGCGGTTCGGGCCTGCGCGCCGCGCTGGGCTGCGCCCAGGCCGGCCTGAAGACCGCCTGCGTGACCAAGGTCTTCCCGACCCGCTCGCACACCGTGGCCGCCCAGGGCGGCATCTCGGCCGCGCTCGGCAACATGGGCGAGGACGACTGGCGCTGGCACATGTTCGACACCGTGAAGGGGTCGGACTGGCTGGGCGACCAGGACTCCATCGAATACCTGTGCCGCAACGCCCCGGCCGCGATCTACGAGCTCGAGCACTGGGGCGTGCCCTTCTCGCGCACCGACGAAGGCAAGATCTACCAGCGCGCCTTCGGCGGCATGACCCGCAACTTCGGCGAGGCCCCGGTCCAGCGCACCTGCGCCGCCGCCGACCGCACCGGCCACGCCATCCTGCACACGCTGTACGGCCAGTCGGTCCGCAACGACGTCGACTTCTTCATCGAGTTCTTCGCGCTCGACCTGATCATGGAAGACGACGCCTGCAAGGGCGTCACCGCCTGGAAGCTGGACGACGGCACCCTGCACCGCTTCCGCGCCAAGCTGGTGATCCTGGCCACCGGCGGCTACGGCCGCGCCTACTTCTCGGCCACCTCGGCCCACACCTGCACCGGCGACGGCAACGCCATGGTGCAGCGCGCCGGCCTGCCGCTGCAGGACATGGAGTTCGTGCAGTTCCACCCGACCGGCATCTACGGCGCGGGCTGCCTGATCACCGAGGGCGTCCGCGGCGAAGGCGGCTACCTGACCAACTCGGCCGGCGAGCGCTTCATGGAGCGCTACGCGCCGACCGTGAAGGACCTGGCCCCGCGCGACATGGTCAGCCGCTCCATGACCATCGAGGTGCGTGAAGGCCGCGGCGTGGGTCCGAACAAGGACCACATCTTCCTGCACCTGGATCACCTGGATCCGGCGATCATCCACCAGCGCCTGCCGGGCATCTCGGAAAGCGCCAAGATCTTCGCCGGCGTGGACGTGACCAAGGAGCCGATCCCAGTCATCCCGACCGTCCACTACAACATGGGCGGCATCCCGACGAACTTCCACGGCGAGGTCGTGACCAAGCACGGCGACAACCCGGACGCCGTGGTCCCCGGCCTGATGGCCGTGGGCGAAGCGGCCTGCGTGTCGGTGCACGGCGCCAACCGCCTGGGCTCGAACTCGCTGATCGACCTGGTGGTGTTCGGCCGCGCCGCCGGCCTGCGCGCCGCCGAGATCGTCGACAAGAACGCCCCGGTGCCGGAGGTGTCGCAAGCCGCCACCGACAGCCACCTGGCCCGCCTGGACCGCTTCCGCAACGCCTCGGGCGCCACGCCGACCGCGGAGCTGCGCCTGCGCATGCAGAAGGCCATGCAGGAAGACGCCGCGGTGTTCCGCACCGGCGACACCCTGCAGCAGGGCGTCGACCGCCTGGCCCAGATCTGGGACCAGTCGAAGGACATCAAGGTCACCGACCGCGGCATGATCTGGAACACCGACCTGGTCGAGACCCTGGAGTACGACAACCTGATCGGTCAGGCCGTCGTGACGGTGAACGGCGCGCTGAACCGCACCGAGAGCCGCGGGGCCCACGCGCGCGAGGACTTCCCGGAGCGCAACGACACCGACTGGATGAAGCACACCCTGGCCTGGCTCGACCAGTCCACGGGCGCGGTGAAGATCGACTACCGCCCGGTCCACGCCTACACCATGACCGACGAGGTCAGCTACATCGCGCCCAAGGCGCGGGTGTATTGAGTTTCAGGGATACCGTCTGATGGTCGAGCTCACGCTCCCCCGCAATTCCAAGGTCAAGAAGGGCAAGGTCTGGAAGGCCGCGGCCGGCGCCAAGTCGGTCAAGACCTTCAAGATCTACCGCTACGACCCGGAAGCTGGCGGCAACCCGCGCTGGGACACCTACGAGGTGGACACCACCCGTCACGGCCCGATGCTGCTGGACGCCCTGATCCACATCAAGAACGAGATCGACCCGACCCTGACCTTCCGCCGGTCCTGCCGGGAAGGCATCTGCGGCTCGTGCGCGATGAACATCGACGGGCGCAACACCCTGGCCTGCACCAAGGGCTGGGAAGAGTGCGGCTCGGGCGACATCACCATCTCGCCGCTGCCGCACATGCCGGTGGTCAAGGACCTGGTTCCGGACCTGGGCCTGTTCTACGAGCAGTACGCCTCGATCGAGCCGTTCCTGCAGACCGAGACCCCGGCCCCGGACAAGGAGCGCCTGCAGTCGCCGAAGGAGCGCGAGAAGCTCGACGGCCTGTACGAGTGCATCCTGTGCGCCTGCTGCTCGACCTCGTGCCCGAGCTACTGGTGGAACCAGGAAAAGTACCTGGGCCCGGCCGCGCTGCTCCAAGCCTATCGCTGGCTGGCGGACTCGCGTGACGAGGCCACCGGCAAGCGCCTCGACGACCTCGAGGACCCGTTCAAGCTCTATCGCTGCCACACCATCATGAACTGCGCGCAGGTGTGCCCGAAGGGTCTGAACCCGGCCAAGGCCATCGCCGAAATCAAGAAGATGCTGGCGAAGCGGGCGGTCTGAGTTGGCGAAGATCACCTACATCGAACACGACGGCAAAGAGCACGTCGTGGAGGTGAAGACCGGCCTGTCCGTCATGGAAGGCGCGGTGCGCAACAACATCCCGGGCATCGACGCCGACTGCGGCGGCGCCTGCGCCTGCGCCACCTGCCACGTCTATGTCGACGACGCCTGGATCGCCAAGACCGGCTCGGCTTCGGCCATGGAGGAGTCGATGCTCGACTTCGCCGAGGAGGTGAAGCCGACCTCGCGCCTGTCCTGCCAGATCCGCGTCAGCGACGAGCTGGACGGCCTGGTCGTGCGCATGCCGGAAAACCAGCACTGAGCGGACCCCCCGCCGCACGTCCGTGCGGCGCGCCTGGCGAACGCTGCGCCCAGCGTTCGCCAGGATCCTCGATCAGCGACGGTCCTTGGGCGGGAAGAGGGGCGAGAGCGCGAGGTAGATGGCGTCTGCGTCCATCACCCGCCAGGCCTTGTCGACCTTAGCTTCCGGACCGGTCTGGCTCGTGAACACGACTTGAATGTCCGAGCGGGCGTCCTGAGGATTGGGGGCGTCGAACTTGATGTAATCCTGCCGCTGCAGGATGAGCAGGCCCCGCTTCCCCTCGAAGCGGGCGAGTTCAGCCGCTCTCAGCAAGGACATCTCCTGGGCCGTCAGGATCGAGCTGCGGTTTCCGAACGCACGCACGACCATCCCCTCCCGCTTCTTGGAGAGGATCGAGATGTAGCCCTGTTCGGAGTCGATGGGCGTGATCTCGCGGTAAGGCGGCATCCGCTCCTGTGTTTCGGCGTCCGGCAGCAGGGAGCCGAGAAGCTGCAACTGCTCCGGCGGCATCAGGCGGCTGCGAAGTTCCGGCGTATCCTGAAGCCGGCCGTCCACGACGCCGCTTTGGAAGATGAGCTCAGCCACGACCGGATCAAGCTCGCCGAACCGCTTCAGCATCGGCTCGAGCGTTTCCCAGCGCGCGTCCGGCCCGGCCGCCACCATCGCGCCGTTGACGGCCAGGGAGCTGTACGGCCGCTCGTTGAAGACCTTGAGCGCCAGCGCCTCCGCGCCCGCCTGGTCGCCTCCGAGCCGCAGCACGAGCGCGCGCACCAGGTCGATCCCCGCGCCCATGCCTCGCCGGAAGTAGAGGTCGGCGGGATCAGGCGCCTGGGCGTAGGCCTGGTCCAGATCCGCCAGCGCCGCCGCGCGGTCGCCGCCTGCCAATTGGTGCAGCGCCCTCGCGCGAAGCAGGCTCGCCCGACGCATCCAGTATTCCGGCTTCATCTTGGGGTCGGCCAACGCCGCCGTGCAGGCCGCGACACCTGAGGCCTTCGGATCGACGGGACGCCGGACGATGTAGTTGGCGTAGGTTGCGAAGAGGCCCCCCATCTTGGCCTCGAAGCTGACGCCGTCGCCCCGGGTGGTCGGGGCGTCGTAACCATCACAAAGGTTGAAGCTGTCAGGCGCCTTCGCGCTCGCCGCACCGGCGGCCATCACGACAGCCGCCACGACTGCGGTCCCGAAACCGCGGTACCCTCGCCCACTCATTCCCGCCCCCGTACCCGTCCGACGCGTAGTAAACTGTCGGTTGAATAGGGACCTGCCTAACCGCTCGCACCTTTGGCCGCAAGCGCCGGGCCTAGCTGATCAAGGCGGCTTCCTGCGCGGCCGATGCGGCGACGCTCTCCGGCAGGTGCACGGTGAAGGTCGCGCCGGCGCCGGGCTCGCTCTGCAGCGCCACCCAGCCGCCGTGCAGCTCGACCAGCGCCTTGACCAGGGCCAGGCCCAGGCCCGGGCCGCCGCGATCGCGGCCGACGAACCGGTCGAACACGTGCGCCTGCTGGTGGTAGGGGATGCCCCGGCCGGTGTCGCGCACGGTCAGCTGCACGCCCGAGGCGGTGCGTTCGGCCGCCAGGGTCACCACGCCCCCGGCCGCCGTGGCCCGGGCGGCGTTGTCCAGCAGATGGTCCAGCGCCTGGCCCAGACGGCGCGCGTCGGCGCGGATGGTCCCGGCGTCGGCCGCGCAGCTCACCACCAGGGCGCCGCCACGCCCCTCGATCTCGGCCCGCACGCGCGACGCCGCGGCCTCCAGGGCGTCGCACACGGCCACGTCCTCGATCGCTAGCGCCATTTCGCCGGCGTCGATCTGGGCCATGTCCAGCACGTCGTCGATCGAGCGGGCCAGCTGGGCGGCGGCGGTCTTGATCGCGCCCAAATGGTTGCGCGCGCGATCCGGCAGGGCCGCCCCTTGCGCCTCCAGCAGCTCGGAATACCCGACGATGGTCGTGAGCGGCGTGCGCAGCTCGTAGGAGACGTTGCCGACGAAGTCGCGCTTCAGCCGCTCGGCCTCGACCAGGGCGGCCGAGCGCTGCTCCAGCGCGCGCACCAGCTCCTTGGTGGCGGTGACGTCGTCGAAGCCGATCAGGGTCGCGCCGTCCGGCAGAGGCCGCGACTGGTAGGCGACCACGCGGCGGTCGGAGGTGCGGGCTTCGCCCGTCATCGGCGCGCGCGCCTGCGGATCGGTGTCGGCGACCTTGCCCTTCAGCTCGGTCCATAGGGCCGCGTCGTGCAGCAGCGGGCGGCACAGCTCGGCCACCCGATCGAAGTCGCCGGCCTCGCCGATCTGCTCGCCGGTGACGTTCCAGAACCGCTCGAAGGCTTCGTTGTGCAGGCGCAGCCGCCCGTCCGAGCCGAACACCGCGACCGCGTCGTTCAGCTTGTCGAGCGTGGCCTTCTGGACCTGGATCAGGGCGTTGTACTGGGCCCGCAGCTTCAGCTCGCCGGTGATGTCGGAGAACAGCAGCAGCAGGCCGCCCATCGGGTGTGGCTGGCGCACGACGCGCAGCGTGCGCCCGTCGGGCAGGCTCCACAGGTCGTCCGGGGCCACGGCGGTGGAGCCGTAGAACTCCAGCTCGGCCGCCTTCCACTTGGTGTACTCGACCGTCTCGGGCAGGCGACGGCGCTGGCGCAGCCGGTCCAGCAGCTCGCCGTGGGTCGGCCGCTCGGCCAGCCAGCCGGCCTCCAGCGCCCACAGCTCCTGGAAGGCGGTGTTGTGGTAGCTGAGCCGCTTCTCAGGTCCGAAGATCGCCACCGCGTCGGCCAGGTGGTTCAGGGTCTCGTCGTGGGCGGCGACGTGGCGGCGCAGCGCCTCGCGGTTCTCCTCGACCTCGGTGACGTCGATCGCGAAGGCGGCGACCTCGTCCTCGCCGACAGGCTCGGCGGCCACGCGATAGGCGCGCCGCTGACCGCCCACCGTCACCCAGCGGAAGCCCTCGCGCCGCGCTCGCAGCTGGAAGGCTTCGGACAGCAAGGCGTCGGCGCCGCGGTCGAAGGTGGCGTTCTTGGCCCTGGCGTCGTCCAGCGAGGTGGCTTCGGCCGCCTCCAGCCAGGCGCGGTTGGCCCACACCAGGGCGCCGCGGCCGTCGGTGATCCAGGCCGGGTTGGGCAGACGGTCGGCCAGGCCTGCGAACTTGCCGCCGGGCACGGCGTCGCCGGCGGGCGTGATGCGCACCCAGGCGATGGCGCCGGACGGGCGGCCTTCGACCACCAGGGCCCCGCGCGAGGTCTGCACCAGGAAGCGGCAGGGCTCGCCGCGCTCCAGCAGGGTGCGTAGCTTCACGCCGTATTCGGGGGCGATGCGGGCGACGGCCTGCAGCACCGAGGCGGAGTCGGCCTCGACCTCCAGCGCCGCGGCGGCGGTCTCCAGCGCCTCGTCGCCCCAGACCAGGCGGGCTTCCTCGCCCTCGACGGCGACCAGGGCGCCTTCGAAGGCGGCGGTGGCGGCTTCGGCCTCGGACAGGGCGGCCTGCACCGCGGCCAGACGGGCTTCCAGGTCGCCGGCGCGCGCCTCCGCCCGGCGGCGGAACCGCCAGGTCCAAAGGGTGGTCGACAGCGCCAGCGCGGTCGCCCCGGCGGCGGCGGCGAACGCGATGTCTGAAGCGGCCATGGGCGCTCTGCTCTTCCGAATCAGAGGTCAGCATAACGTGCACGCGCGCCCTTGTCGGCGCGCCCCGCCGACCCGATAACCGGTGTCGATGACCGTGCTCTATCCCGTCGCCGACAACGCCGAACGCGCGCTCGCCGCCCCCGTGGCCCGCGCCGCGCGCGAACGCGAGGCCCGCACCCGCGGCAAGGGCGAGGTGCGCTTCGTGGTCGAGGAAGCGGGCCCGGCCTTCGAGACCCGCGACGCGGCCATGGACGCCTACGCCGGACGGCTGGAGGACGACCGGCCGGGCAAGCGCACGGTCCTGCCCCCCGAAGACCGCTACTGCAGCCTGCGCGAAGTGCTGGCCGCCGAGCGCGGCCGCCGCCCGGCGCTGGGGCCGATCAGCCCGACCTACGAGGACGGCCGCCGCTGGCCGCAGCCGGCCAGGCACCACCGCACGGTCTGGCGGCTGTCGATCGCCTACTGGAAGCTGGTCGGGGCGGAAGAGGCCAAGGCGCTGATCCAGGCCCGCTCGGCCCGGCGGGATCCGCACGCCGAAACGCTGGAGCCCGACGCCCTGCGCGCCATGGCCCGCCAGCCGCTGAAGCCGGTGAAGCCGCAGCAGCCGCTGGACGTCGGCCTGTTCGAATACCGCCCGCCGGAAGCGCCGGACACCATCATTCCCGACGAGTGAGGGGGACGCGAAGATCTCCCCCCGAGCGTCAGCGCTGGGGGGAGCAGGCGGCTGAAGGCCGCCGTGGGGGGCTCCAGCGGAGTGCGACGAAGCCGTCGCGCGAACTCAGCCCCCTCCACCGCCTTCGGCGGTCCCCCTCCCCCACCGCTCGCTTCGCGAGCTCGGGGGAGGATCAATCAATAAAACAGGTTCTCGTCCGACTTCTGCGGGGTCGGCGCGTTGGCGGCCTTTTCACCCTGCAGCTGATCGTAGGGGATCGGGGCGTCGGGCAGGCCGTCCGTGTCGGGAGACGCGGCTTCCTGCGCGGGCGCGGCGCCTTCGGGCTCGGGCGCGACCGGCTGGGTGGCCGGCTCCGGCGCGAACTCCACCACCGCGGCGTCTCCACGAGCCTCGTCGTCACCGCCGCCCGAGCAGGCGGCCAGCGCCGCGGCCAGACCCACGACGGTCAGGAGGGTGCGGGAAGCGCGCAGGATCATTCGTCGGCCTCGTAGTCCAAGTGCGCGGCCTTCATAGCGCGAACGAAGGCCCGCGTCGCGCCCTTCGCAAGCGCGGCTTAAGCCCGCATATGTGAGGCATGCGCCGACACATCGACCTGCACGCCCCGACCCTCGACGAGTTCACGGCCCTGGCCGAGGAGGCCTTCGCCCGCCTGCCTGAGGAATTCCGCGCCGCGGCCGGCGAGGTGCAGTTCCGGGTCGCCGATTTCGCCGACGAAGAGACCCTGGACTCGCTGGGCATCGAGGATCCGTTCGAGCTGACCGGTCTCTACCACGGGGTCGACCTGGCCCGCCGCTCGGTGCTGGACCCGCTGCCGCACGCCTCGATGGTCTTCCTCTACCGCCGGCCGATCCTGGACGAATGGGCCGAGCGCGGCGACGTGACCCTGGGCGCTCTGATCGAGCACGTGCTGATCCACGAGATCGGCCACCACTTCGGCCTGTCCGACGACGACATCCACGCCATCGAGGACGCGGCCGACTGAGGTCGGGTCAGGTGAAGGATTCCGCCACGTCCGCCGCCACGTAGTCGTCCGCGTTCAGCCGCCGCAGCGCGCGCGCCGCCTGGAACGCGCGCCAGGCCAGCAGGGCGAGCAGGCCCCACATCCCCGCCCCGACCAGGGGCGCGAGCGACATGGCGAGGCCCGCTCCGCTGAACACCAGGATGAAGGGCAGGACCAGAAAGACGATCGAGAACAGGGCGGGCACGACGAGCATGGCGATCGCGGCCGCGCGGCTTCTGCGGTTCAGGAGAAAGGCTCCAGGGACGACCATGACCAGCAGGATCGTGATCATGCCGGACAGATCCCGCGTCGTGGGCGCGTTCAGCAGGCTGGGCAGGGAGAACAGACCGCCCATCACGACGAAGGTCCAGCCCGCGCCAGAAATCAGCTTGAGCGCATGCGCCCTGGTCCGGACAGGTCCGCGCCAGAAATACTCCCGATCCTGATCGTCCACGTCTGCCCCCCGGCTTGTCGTCCATCGCCCGGATAACATCGAGACCGACGCTCGTCGAACGGCGCGCGGAAAGCCTGTTGTGCGATCAAGCCGCTTGGCCAGGACGCGGGAGCGATGCGAAGGTGCGCATCCAACCGGAGCGGCTTACGGATGCTGAACAAGGTGGCGGGCGCGCTGGCGCTGATCGCGGGGATGACGGCGGCCGGCGCCGCCGGCGCGGCCCCGGACGTCCCGACCGCCGCGGAGGTGGCGCGGGTCGAGGCCGGCCTGACCCTGCCCGCGGGGGCCCGCGCGCTCTACGACTATGACCGCTACTACGCGCGCTCGGTGGTCGACGGCCGCCCGGTGATCCTGGGACTGTACCAGCGCACCTGGATCCGCGACGTCAAAGAGCACCAGCAGCGCAATCCCCAGAACTGGAACATGGCCTCGCCCCAGCGCGTGGGCGAGGTGCAGCGCGTCCGAAAGGCCGGCCTGCCCCGCGAGATCACCGACGGCGGCTGCGAGCAGATCCGCGTCGTCTTCGACCTGGAAGCGAACAAGGTCGCCGACGTCTCCTGCAACGGCGTGGCCCCGTCGCCCGCCCTCGCCGCCCCGGCCGCCCCGGCCGCCCCCGCGGCTTGACTCTCTGGTCTTACGCGCGCATAGGCGCGACCTTCCGGCGCAAACTCGTTCTGCGCCCTCCACCGCCACGACCCCGATAACCATATCGGACGAGGGCGGCGAGGCCCCCCGTCGACGTGATCGTCCACGGGGGTCGAACGTGTTTGGGCGATAGGTGGACTTGATGTTCGACGCACTTAACGAGCGACTGTCTGGCGTTTTCGACCGGCTGACCGGTCGCGGCGTGCTGACCGAAAAGGACGTCGACGAGGCGCTGCGCGAAGTGCGCGTGGCCCTGCTCGAGGCCGACGTCGCCCTGCCGGTGGTGAAGGACTTCATCTCGAAGGCGCGCGAACGCGCGACCGGCGAAGAGGTGATCCGTTCGGTCAAGCCGGCCGACCAGGTGGTCAAGATCGTCTACGACGGTCTGGTCGACATGCTGGGCGGCGACGAGGCCGAGCCGCTGAACCTGAACGCCGTGCCGCCCGCCGTCATCCTGATGGCCGGTCTGCAGGGCTCGGGTAAGACCACCACCTCGGCCAAGCTGGCGCTGCGGATCACCAAGTCCGAGCGCAAGAAGGTCATGATGGCCTCGCTGGACACCCGTCGTCCGGCCGCCATGGAACAGCTGCAGACGCTGGGCGAGCAGATCGAGGTCGCCGTCCTGCCGATCGTCGCCGGCCAGCCGCCGGCCGACATCGCCCGGCGCGCCCTGCAGGCCGCCAAGCTGGGCGGCTACGACGTCCTGATCCTCGACACCGCCGGCCGCACCACGCTGGACGAAGCGATGATGGCCGAGGCGGCGGAGATCGCGAAGATCTCCAACCCCGTCGAGACCATCCTGGTCGCCGACAGCCTGACCGGCCAGGACGCGGTGCGCACCGCCCGCGCCTTCCATGAGCGCCTGCCGCTCACCGGCCTGATCCTGACCCGCGCCGACGGCGACGCCCGCGGCGGCGCCATGCTCAGCATGCGCGCGGTCACCGGCCTGCCGATCAAGTTCCTGGGCGCCGGTGAAAAGACCGACGCGCTGGACGTGTTCGACGCCCGCCGCGTCGCCGGCCGCATCCTCGGCCACGGCGACATCGTCTCGCTGGTCGAAAAGGCCGCCGCCGACCTCGACGCCGCCAAGGCCGAGCGGATGGCGAAGAAGCTGGCCAAGGGCCAGTTCGACATGGACGATCTGGCCGACCAGCTGAAGCAGGTCCGCAAGATGGGCGGCATGCAGGGCATCATGGGCCTGCTGCCCGGCGTCCAGAAGATCAAGAAGCAGCTCGAAGAGAACAACGTCGCCGACAAGATGCTGGGCCGCCAGGAGGCCATCATCTCGTCGATGACCAAGGCCGAGCGGAAGAAGCCCGACCTGCTGAACGCCTCGCGCAAGCGCCGCATCGCGGCCGGCGCCGGCGTCGACGTGGCCGAGATCAACCGTCTGCTGAAGCAGCACCGGCAGATGTCGGACGCCTTCAAGATGATGAGCCGCGGCGGCGGCAAGGGCCTGGCCAACATGGCCCGGATGATGGGCATGGGCGGCGGCGGCATGCCGGGCGGCATGCCCGGCGGGATGCCGGGCGGCCTCGGCGGCCCCGACCTCGCGCGCCTGAAGGCTCTGGGCGGCGGCAAGCTGCCTCAAGGAGACACCACCGAAGCCCCGGGCGGCCTGCCCGGCCTCGGCGGCGGACAGATTCCCGGCCTGGGCGGGGGCTTCCCCGGCCTGCCCGGCACGAAACCCAAGAAATAAGACGATCCCCCGAAAGGAACCCCAATGCTGAAGATCCGTCTCGCCCGTGGCGGCGCCAAGAAGCGCCCGTACTACTCCATCGTCGTCGCCGACAGCCGCGCCCCGCGCGACGGTCGCTTCCTGGAGAAGGTCGGCGCCTACAACCCGATGCTGGCCAAGGACGGCCCGCAGCCGCGCGTCACCCTGAAGCTGGAGCGCATCCAGGAGTGGCTGGGCAAGGGCGCCCAGCCGACCGAGCGCGTCGCGCGCTTCCTGGCCGCCGAAGGCCTGGTGAAGTGGGAGCACGGCAACAACCCGCAGAAGGCCCAGCCGGGCAAGAAGGCGCAGGAGCGCGCCGCCGAGCGCGCCCAGCGCGAAGCCGACCGCGCCGAAGCCGAAGCCCAAGCCAAGGCTGAAGCCGCCGCCGCCGCGGCCGCCCCGGCTCCGGCTCCGGAACCGGAACCGGAAGCTCCGGCCGAAGAGGCCCCGGCCGCTTCGGAAGAGCAGGCCTGAGCCTGATCTGAACGACTTCCCGCTTCGGCGGGAGCCAGGCACGCTGCGGTCGCGGGGACACCCGGGGCCGCAGCGTTCTTGTTTGGGGCCCGGGCTTTCGCCCGGAACGCCCGCGGAGTGAGGCGATGAGCGACACCAATCCGGAAAAGCGGCTGGTCCAGGTCGGGCGCGTGGCCGGCTCGTTCGGCGTGCGCGGCGAGGTGCGCATCTCGACCTACACGGAAGATCCGCTGGCGCTGAAGGCCTACCGCGCGCTCAAGCGCGAGGACGGCTCGCCGGCCCTGACCATCGCCAGCGCCCGCGTGGTGAAGGACGGCATCGTCGCCCGCGTGCCGGAGATCGAGACCAAGGAACAGGCCGACGCCCTGCGCGGGCTTCGCCTCTACGTGTCTCGTGAGGCCCTGCCCGAGCCGGACGAGGACGAGTTCTACCTGACCGACCTGATCGGCCTGTCCGCCGTCACGCCCGAGGGCGAGGTGCTGGGCAAGGTGAAGGCGGTGCCGAACTTCGGGGCCGGCGATCTTCTGGAGATCGACTCCGGCGACGGCCGGCCGACCTGGTACCTGCCCTTCACCCGCGCGGCCGTGCCGGAAGTGCGCGTCGCCGAGGGCAAGGTGATCGCCGTGCGCCCGGCCGAGACGTCGGAACGCGAGCCGGACTGACGTCCCGCAGAGTGTTTGGCGCCGCGTTGCGGAGTTCGCCCGCCACGCTTCCCGTCTTCTGCCCGCCCCGCCTTTGCGGTAACCATGTTCCCCGGATTGTGAGGGGAGCCGGGTCATGAAAGCCCTGCGCTGGATCGTCGTCGTTCTGATCCTGGCCTACGTGGCCTGGATCGCCGTGCCGGGCGTGGTCGCCATGGTCTCGGGCCCGCAGCCGCCGACCCACAACCGTTCGGTCGCGGCCGATCCGATCGACGTCGGCGGGCCGGGGATGAGCGAGCCGGGCGCCGGCATCGCCTCGTTGGCCGAGGGCTCGGTGCAGGGCCAGGCCGCCGCCGATGCGGTGGAGACCCACGACTTCCCGGTGATCGCGCTGTGGGCCGGCGCCATCGCGCTGTACCTCGTCGCCGCCGTCCTGTTCGCCAACGGCAGCATGCGCGCCACCCTGGCCTACGCCGCCGCCTTCGCCGCCGACCTGGTGCTGAACATGCTGGGCGGCGGCCAGCAGGGCGGGGTGTTCTCCGGCGTGCTCGACGCGCTGGCGGCCGGCGACCTGCGCTACACGGTGATCGTGGGCGCGGTGCTGATCGGCCTGTTCATGATCGCTTCCGGCCGGCCCGACCGAGGTCGGCTCGCTTGAAAAGCTCGGGCGGGTCGCGGCGAGGCCGCAGATCCGCTCACAATTAGCGATCCCGAGCCGCTCCCGCGGCCCGCTGGCGATTATATGGAGCCCGCGGCCGCGCCGGCTCCCGACGCAGCCGTTGACGCAGCGGCGCGCGGCACTAGTGTGCGCCCGCTTTTCGAACAGGACCGAACGATGGCTGAAGCGGCGCAGTACGACGTGGTGATCATCGGCGGCGGACCGGGCGGCTACAACGCCGCGATCCGCGCCGGGCAACTGGGGCTGAAGGCGGCCTGCGTCGAGGGCCGCGAGACCCTGGGCGGCACCTGCCTGAACGTCGGCTGCATGCCCTCCAAGGCCCTGCTGCACGCCTCCGAACTGTATGAAGCCGCCGGCAAGGACTTCGCCTCGATCGGCATCGAGGTCGCGCCGAAGCTGAACCTCGGCCAGATGATGAAGTCCAAGGCCGAGAGCGTCACCGCGCTCACCAAGGGCATCGAGTTCCTGTTCAAGAAGAACAAGGTCGACTGGGTGAAGGGCTTCGGCCGCATCGCCGGCGCCGGCCAGGTCGAAGTGACCGCCGCCGACGGCTCCAAGACCATGCTGGCGGCCAAGAACATCGTCATCGCCACCGGCTCGGAGCCCACGGGGCTGCCGGGCGTGGCCTTCGACCAGAAGCAGGTCGTGGACTCGACCGGCGCCCTGTCGCTGCCGGGCGTGCCGAAAAGCCTGATCGTGGTCGGCGCCGGCATCATCGGCCTGGAACTGGGTTCGGTGTGGCGCCGCCTGGGCGCCGAGGTCACCGTGATCGAGTTCCTGGACCGCATCACGCCCGGCATGGACGCCGACATGGCGACCGCCTTCCAGCGCGCCCTGACCAAGCAGGGCATGAAGTTCAAGCTGGGCACCAAGGTCACCGCGGCCAAGACCGGCAAGGACGGCGTCGAGCTGACCGTCGAGCCCTCCAAGGGCGGCGCGGCCGAGACGATCAAGGGCGACGTCGTGCTGGTCGCCATCGGCCGCAAGCCCTACACGGCGGGCCTGGGCCTGGAGAGCGTGGGCGTCCAGACCGACGCGCGCGGCTTCATCCCGACCGACCACTTCAAGACCGCCGCCCCGGGCGTCTGGGCCATCGGCGACGTGATCCTGGGCCCCATGCTGGCCCACAAGGCGGAAGAGGACGCGGTCGCCTGCATCGAGCTGATCGCGGGCAAGGCCGGCCACGTCGACTACAACCTGGTCCCGAGCGTCGTTTACACCTTCCCGGAGGTGGCCTGGGTCGGCAAGACCGAGGACGAGCTGAAGGCCGCGGGCGTCGCCTACAAGACCGGCAAGTTCCCGTTCACCGCCAACAGCCGCGCCAAGATCAACCACGAGACCGAGGGCTTCGTGAAGGTTCTGGCCGACGCTGCGACCGACAAGATCCTGGGCGTCCACATGATGGGCCCGCAGGTCGGCGAGATGATCGGCGAGGCCTGCGTGGCCATGGCCTTCGGCGGCGCCTCGGAAGACGTGGCCCGCACCTGCCACCCGCACCCGACCCGCTCGGAAGCCGTCCGTCAGGCCATGATGGGCGTCGAAGGCTGGATCATGCAGGCGTAAGCCTGATCGGGAGCCGTGAAAACGCGAGGGGCGGGCCGAAAGGTCCGCCCCTTTTTCGTGCCGTGATCCTCGGGTCGAACGAACGCCCACCTATTTACCCGGATGAATTATAGACCTATATCGCCCGGGTAAAATATGGAAGCCGTCATGGACCAGTCCGCTGAAAAGGCCGTCGTCGCGGGCAACGATCGAGCGCACGCCCACGGCGTCTATGCGGTGATCTGCTCCGCCACGGGCGAGGTCTGGATCGGGCGCGGCGGCGATCTCGACGCCCAGCAAAGCGGCCTGTGGTCCGCCCTCAGCCAGGGGAGCAGCCCTTGTCGCGACCTGCAGGCGGCGTGGTGTGAGCACGGCGCCGACGCGTTCCGGTTCGAGGAGCTGGAGCGCTTGCGCGACGACTTCCCGGCCGAGCGACGCGACGACGAACTCAAGCTCCGCCAGACCCTCTGGCTGGCCCGGCTGCACGCCCGGCCGCTCTGAGCTCACCCCCGCGGATGCGCCTTGGCGTAGGCGCTGAGCAGGCGCTCGGCGTCGACCGCCGCGTACTTCTGGGTGGTCGACAGCGAGGCGTGGCCGAGCAGTTCCTGGATCGAGCGCAGGTCGGCGCCGGCGCCCAGCAGGTGGGTGGCGAAGCTGTGGCGGAGCGCGTGCGGCGTGGCGCTGTCGGGCAAGCCTAAGCGGCCGCGCAGGCGCTGCACCGTCGCCTGCACGTGGCGCGGCGACAGGGCCCCGCCGCGCTTGGCGCGGAACAACGGCTCGTCGGGGGTGAGGGCGAACGGGACCTCGGCCAGGTAGGCGTCGACCGCGGCGCGCACGGCCGGCAGCACCGGGACCATGCGGGTCTTGCCGCCCTTGCCGGTGATGCGCAGCGTCTCGGGCAGGGGCGCGTCGGCGCGGGTCAGCGACAGGCCCTCGGAAATGCGCAGGCCGCAGCCGTACAGCAGGGTCAGGACGGCGGCGTCGCGCGCGCCCTCCCAGTCCTCGCGGTCGGGATCCAGTTCGGGTTCGGCCAACACCCCGCGGGCCTGGTCCTCGGTGATCGGCCGCGGCAGCGACGGCGGCACGCGCGGGCCCTTCACCAGGGCGATCTGGGCGTTGGCTATGCCCTGGCGGCGGTCGAGCCAACCGTAGAAGCTGCGGACGGCGGCCAGCGCCTGGCCCAGCGAGCGGGCCGACAGGGCGTCGTCCCCGCGCCGGCGGAAGGCCAGGTAGGCGCGCAGGTCGCCTGCGGAGACGTCGCCGAGGTCGCGAGCCGACAGCGGCCCGCCCTTGTGGCGTTCAAGGAAGCTGAGACAGGTCCCGACCTGGTGGCTGTAGGCCTCCAGGGTGCGGGGCGAGCAGCGGCGCTCGTGGGCGAGGTGGTCGAGCCAGGCCCGGACCGCCTCGCGGGCGGTCACAGGACCGGCCAGCGTTCGGCGGTGCGCTCGACGACGCGGGCCAGGAAGGCGACCAGTTCGGCCCCCATCTCCGGACTGAAGCCCTCCGGATCAGGAGACCCGAAGGCGACCACGGCGTGGCGGGCGGGCTCCCACAGGGCCAGGCGCACCAAGGCGGCGCTCTTCACCAGCTCGGCTTCCTTGCCGAACAGCTCCTCGTCGACCGGGGCCGGGCCCAGGCGCGACAGGCCGTGCGGGCCGAGCACCGCGTCGACATCGCCGTCTTCCAGCGAGCGCCAGCCGAACGGCACCGCGCCCGGCTTCTCCAGCGCGATCACGCCGCAGACCAGGCCGAAGCGGCTCTTGGCGGCGGCGTCGAGCCGGCGGGCGAGGTCGGCGTGATTGCGGCTCTCCAGCAGGTCGACGACCACGGCGTGGGTCTGGGCCTGGGCGGCGAAGTTGGCGCGGGCGACCTGCTCGATCGCCTTGCGCGTGCTGCTCTCGCGGGCGGCGGCTTCCTCCAGTCGGGTCAGGGCGGCGCGGCCGAAGTCGACCACGTTGCCGGCCAGGCTGGGCTTCAGCTGCAGCATCTCGAGCAGCTGCTGGTCGCCCAGCAGGTGCTCGGGATGGGCCTGGATGAAGGCGCGCACCTGCGGCCAGGAAAGCTCCTCGCGCGCGGCGGGCGGGGTTTCCGTCGGGGCCTCGGCGAACAGGTCCTGGGTGGTCACAGCGCGCGCTCTCGAAGTTAGAGGCCGAAAATCAGAGGATAGACTGGCCGGTCTTGGCCCAGTCGGCCAGGAATTGTTCAAGCCCCTTGTCAGTTAACGGGTGCTTGACGAGGTCCTTGAACACGGCCGGCGGCAGGGTCGCCGCGTCGGCCCCGGCGATTGCCGCGTCCTTGACGTGCACGGTGTTGCGCAGCGAGGCGGCCAGGATTTCGGTGTCGAAATCGTAGTTGTCGAAGATGGCGCGGATCTCGCGGATCAGCTCCATGCCCTCGGCCCCGTGATCGTCGAGGCGGCCGACGAAGGGCGAGACGAAGGTGGCGCCCGCCTTGGCGGCCATCAGCGCCTGGGCGGCCGAGAAGCACAGGGTCACGTTGGTGTGGATGCCCTGCTCGGAGAAGGCGCGGGTGGCCTTCAGGCCTTCCCAGGTCAGCGGCAGCTTCACGACCACGTTCGGAGCGATCTTGGCCAGCTTTTCGCCCTCGGCGATCATCTGCTTGTGCTCGGTGGCGGCCACTTCTGCGCTGATCGGCCCCTCGACGAGCTCGCAAATCTCAGCGATGACCTCGGCCATGGGGCGGCCGGCTTTGGCGATCAGCGTGGGATTGGTGGTGACGCCGTCGACCAGGCCGGTTTCGGCCAGCTCGCGGATCAGACCAGTGTCGGCGGTGTCGACGAACAGCTGCATGTCGCTTCCTTATTTCTCGCGCGCGGGCCTTCTACCTAAAGGTCGGGCCGCGCGCCATGCGGCCGGGAGATTGAATTGAAGGCCGCCGCCGTCCTTATGCCTTTGCCGCTGCCAGAGCCGTTCGATTACGCGGTGCCGGAGGGGCTTGAGCTCGCGCCCGGCGACCACGTGGTGGTGCCGCTGGGGCCGCGTCGCATGCGCGGCCTGGTGGCCGGCGTGCGCGACATCCCCGGTCTGAACCGGCCGCTGAAGCCGGTGCTGGAGCGCATCGACGAGCCGGCCCTGCCGCCGGGCACGCTGAAATTCGTGACCTGGGCCGCGCGCTGGACCTGCTCGCCGCCGGGCGAGGTCGCGGCGCTGGCGCTGCGCGGCCTGCGCGCGCCGCCGCCCAAGCCGGAGAAGCGGCTGGTCCCGACCGGCGTGCAGCCGGCCCGCGCGACAC
>NZ_JAAIVC010000037.1 GCF_010975005.1 Caulobacter sp. 17J65-9
CGGCTTGGGCGCAGGCGCCCCTGGCGACGGCCTTCCCCGGCGCGCTCGGCTGGGCCGCGCGCACGCCGGGCGGCCGGGGCGGGCGCATCGTGCGGGTCACCACCCTAGCGAACGACGGCCCGGGCTCGCTCCGGGCCGCTGTCGCCGAGAAGGGACCGCGCATCGTGGTGTTCGAGGTCGGCGGGGTGATCGACCTCGACCGCCGCAACATCAAGATCAACGAACCCTTCTTGACCATCGCCGGCCAGACCGCGCCGTCCCCGGGGATCACCCTGATCCGCGGCGGCGTCGGCGTCTCGACCCACGACGTGCTCATCCGGCACATCCGCGTGCGCCCGGGCGAGGCCGGCCAGGCGAAGAAGAGCGGCTGGGAGTGCGACGCCCTGGCCTGCGACCGCGCGCATGACGTGATCGTCGACCACTGCAGCCTGACGTGGGCGACGGACGAGAACCTGTCGGCTTCAGGCCCGCGCTTCGACGGGGCCGATGCGGACGCGTGGCGCGCGGCCACCTCGCGCGGGATCACCTTCTCGAACAACATCGTCGCCGAGGGCCTGTCGAACGCCACCCACTCCAAGGGCGAGCATTCCAAGGGCAGCCTGATCCACGACAACGTCGGCGAGGCCCTGGTCGTCGGCAACCTCTACGCCCACAACCGCGAGCGCAATCCGCTGTTCAAGGGCGGGACTGAAGGCGCGGTGGTCAACAACTACATCTACGACCCGGGCAAGCGGGCCGTGCACTACAACCTGCACGCCAAGGAGTGGGGCGAGCACCCGTTCCAGCGCGGGCGGCTGTCGGTGGTCGGCAACGTGGTGCAGGCCGGCCCCTCCACCCTCGACAACCTGGCCCTGTTCCAGCTGGGCGGGGAGGGCGAGCTGGAGCTCCACGCCCGCGACAACCTCGGCCTGGACCGCGCCGGCGCGCCGCTGCCCGCCTTCGGGCGGTTCGGCGACGGGACGCCGGGCCTGATCGAGGCGGCGCAAGCCCCGGTCTGGCCGGCCGGCTTCAAGGCCCTGCCGGCCTCGGCGGTGAAGGCCGCAGTGCTGCGCGAGGCGGGCGCCAGGCCCTGGGACCGCGACGCCATCGACGCCCGCATCCTGCGCGAGGCGGCCGAAGGGACCGGGCGCATCATCGACAGCGAGCAGGACGTCGGCGGCTATCCGGCCTATCCGGAGACCCGGCGCGCGTTCCGCGAGGCCGACTGGAACCTGGACGACATGAGCCCGAAGCGGCCTGAGGTGCTGACGGCGGGGTGAGGGGGGCGAATGTCCACTTTGGGGCGCGGACTTCCAGCTTGCCGGCCAAAGGCTTGTGGATGAACATCAGCCATGGCTGTCTCGATGCTTCCCCTAAAAGGCGGCGGGCTCTCTTTGGAGTTCGAGCTGGCGGATGTCGAGCGGGTCTCTTCATCGCTGCGCGATCACTTCGGAACCCCGCAGGTCGAGCACCATCCGTTCCACCTAGTTTACAAGTTCAAGCAGGCTGACCTGCTTTTCCAGAACGAGTGGGACGATCCATGTCTCATTGCGAGCACCCCTGAGGGCGTGGCGATGCTGGAGAAACTCGCCGCCGACTTGGTCTAATTCGGTCGGGGAGCGAAGTGGGGGCGAAGGCGGACACTGCCGCCCCTGACCGCCCGCATCCGTGAGGATTACGGCGCGCCTGCGCTCCATGGCGGGAAGCTTAAGGCGCAAGGCGCGGGCCGCCCGCCTACGACATCAACGTCGCCCGGCATCCCTTGAACCGCCACGCGCCGCCGACCTTTTCCAGCAGGCAGGCGCTCTCGCGGGCGAAGGTCGGGGTGTAGGCGTAGCTGATCCAGGCCACCGCGTGGCGGCCGTCGGCGGTGACCAGCGGGCGGGAGAGGGTCAGCCATTGCTTGGGCTGCGCCGGGTCGGGCTCGAACGAGATCCCGTGCGCGCGCCAGTCGCAGGCGAGGTGGTAGGCGGGATGGGCGGCGCCGTCGGCGGCGGCCAGTTCGGCGGCCTGGGCCTGCGTCAGCCCCAGGTCCTTGTAGACAGCGACGTCCTGGGCGACCCAGCTCTCAAGGGACTGGACGTCCTTCGGATCCCAGCCTTTCAGCTTCTCGGCGTAGGCCGCGTGCCGCTCGGCCCGGCTGGGCGCGGCCGCGAGCTCGCGGCGCGGTTCGGGCAGCCGGATCGCCCCGGCCTCGGTCCGCACGGTCAGTTCGCCCTGGGCGATCGCGGCGAATATCGCGCAGTCTTCGGTGCTGCTGGAGACCGGCTTGGACGCGGTGGTCTCGTACGCGGCGGCCGGCGCGGCCAGCGCGCTCAGCCAGGCGGCGGTCAAAAGGACGATCTTCATCGCGGTCCCCTCAGCGACGGCATCGGGGAGCATAGCCGTTTAGGTCGGTCGGGGCATCTGGCAGCTACAGCGCCCGATACCGCACGTCCTTAAACCGCGCCTGGCCTGTCCCCGCCGCGAACAGGGCCGGGCGCAGGCTGAGGAAGTCGCCGGCCGTGTTGTGGTGGTAGCCCGACACCTCCATCTGCACGTCGAACTTCTTCCAGGTCCGCCCGTCGGAGCTGTGGTGCAGGGTCACGACGTGGCGGTCGTTGGTCAGGCGCAGCCAGATCCTGCGGCCGTAGCCCTCCGGCGCGCGGGCGTTCCGCTCCAGGCCGTAGCGGTGCATGACGAACCGCTCGCCGGTCCAGCCCAGGCCGCAATAGAGCCGGCGGCTGTAGAACAAGAGCACGCCCGCCTGAGCGCCCGGCTCGACCTCCAGCTCGACCTCTATTCTGTAGGCCGGATCGCCGGCCACGAAGGCCAGCGGCGAGCAGTCCCTGGGCTGGGCGCCCTTGGCGGCCATGACCAGAGCGCCGCCCTGGCGCGTCAGGCGCGCCGCCTCGCCGGGCGCGGGATCGTAGAAGCCCCACTGCACGCCCAGCTTGTCGGTCGAGAAGTCGTCGGACAGGGAAAGCCCGTGGGGCAGGGCGGTCCCGCCCTTCGGCTTGCCCAGCGGCTTGGACAGGTCGCCGCCCTTCGCCCGGAACCAGCCGTCGGCGGTCCACTCGACCGGATCCAGCAGGCACTGGCGGCCCAAGGTCCAAAAGCCGTTCTCATAGCCGTGGTAGACCATCCACCAGCCGCCGCCCGGCCCTTCGACCAGGGTGGCGTGCCCGCGCGACCACCACTTCTCGGAATTGCTCCGGGTGCGGACGATCGGGTTGTTCGGATGGTGCTCCCACGGCCCGTGGATCGAGCGCGAGCGCGCGGCGATGACCATGTGGCCGGTCGGTGGGCCAGCCGTGCCGCCGACCGCGGTGACCAGGTAGAACCACTCGCCCCGGCGCAGCACCTTCGGCCCCTCGGGCGAGAAGCTCTCCACGTCCCAGTCGTCCGGATAGCGCCAGGGATCGTAGACGTGCTCGACCGCGCCGATGGTCGAGAGGCCGTCGTCGGCCAGCCGGATGCGGTCGCCCCCGCTCAGGAACAGCCAGCGCGAGCCGTCCTCGCCGACCGCGTGGCCGGGGTCGATGTGGTTCGGCAGATGCAGGTCGACCGGCTCGCTCCAGGGACCGGACGGATGGTCGGCGGTGATGACCCAGATCGTGCGCCCCTCGGGCCGGCGCGCGGGGATGTAGAGGAACCAGCAACCCTCGTGCTTGACCAGTTCGGGCGCCCACACCGAGCCGATCGGCGTCTTCAGGGCGGCGGTCACCGGCGTCCAGTTGACCAGGTCGCGCGAGCGCCAGAGCACCAGCCCCGGATAGGCGTCGAACGAGGAGAAGGTCATCCACCACTCGTCGCCGTCGCGCACGATGGTGGGGTCCGGATGGTCGCCGGCCAGGATCGGGTTGAGGAAGCGCCCGTCGCCGAGGTCGGCCTTGCGCTGGCCTTCGAAGCCTTCGCCCCACTTAGGCGCGGTGGTCGGCGTCGCGGCGCCGGCCTGGGACGCGGAGGCGGCGGCCCCGCCGGCGATCAGCGCGGCCAGCGAGCCGCGGCGGGTGAGGTCGACCATCGGGCTAGAATCTCAGGCGGCGGAAAGGGCGGTGGCCGGGTCGTCGCCCATCCGCGCGTAGGCGGCCTCGAGCGGACCGCGGAAGCGCGGATCGGCGGCGAGCGCCGGCGGGAAGACGCTGGCCAGCGCCAGGAAGCGCTCCACCCCGCCGCCGGCCGTGGCGATCTCGGCCAGTCGGTCGCCCAGCGGGTCGACGATCCTTTCGCCGTCGCGCGTACGCATCTCGACGAAGCGCATCCAGGCGGCCAGCGGCACCACCAGCCGCTCGACCGAACGGCCGGCGCCGAGCGCGTCGGCCACCGTGCCCAGGATGCGGAACGGCAGCTTCTGCGAGCCGTCCCAGGCGATCTGCGACAGCAGGTGGCGGATGGCCGGATTGCGGAAACGCTTCAGCACCGCTTCGGAATAGGCGGCGAGGTCCAGGCCCGCCGGAGGCGTCAGGGTCGGCGCGATGTCTTCCAGCATCATCGCCCGCACGAAGCCGGCCAGCGCGGGATCGCCCATCGCTTCCGCGACGGTGGTGTGGCCGCGCAGCAGGCCGGCGTAGGCCAGGGTCGAGTGCGGCCCGTTCAAGAGGCGCAGCTTGGCCCGCTCCCAGCCGCCGACGTCGTCGGTCAGGCTGACGCCGACGCAGGCCAGGTCCGGCGCGTCGGCGCGCATGACGTCCTCGACCACCCACTGCACGAAGGCCTCGCGCTGGATCGGCCAGGCGTCCTCGACGCCGGCAGCGTCCAGCACGCGGGCGCGCAGCGCGTCGTCGGTGGCGGGCGTGATGCTGTCGACCATGGTGCGCGGGAAGCGGCACTCAGCCTCGATCCAGGCCGCCAGCCCGGCGTCCAGCGCGCCGGCGAAGGCCAGCACGGCGCCCCGCAGCCGCACGCCGTTGTCGGCGAGGTTGTCGCAGCTCAGCACCGTCAGGCCCGGCAGCTCGGCGGCGCGGCGCAGCGCCAGGCCGGCGACCAGCCAGCCGATGGCGCTCTTCGGCGCCTCGTCCGGCGCGGTCAGGTCGTGGAAGACGTCGGGGTGGGCTGCGTCCAGCGCGCCGGCGCCGTCCAGGCAGTAGCCCTTTTCGGTGATGGTCAGGGTGACCACGCGTACGGCAGGCGAGGCCAGACGGGCCAGCACCGCGTCGGGCTGTTCGGGGGCGACCAGCACCTCGCGGATCGCGCCGATCACCCGGAGCTTCGTTTCCGCTTCCAGCTCGACCAGGGTGTAGAGCCCGTCCTGCGGATCGAGCGCGTCGCGGACGCCCGGGCTCTTCAGCGACACCGCCGAGATCGCCCAGCGCGGATCCCGCGCCAGCAACTCGTCGAAATAGAAGGCCTGGTGCGCGCGGTGGAAGGCGCCGGGGCCGAAGTGGACGACGCCGATCTCGGTCGCCTCGCGATCATAGGCGGGCGTGGCGGCGCCGCGGACCTGGGGCAGGGCGGCTGACGAAAGGCGGCTCACAACGTCACCCCTTGTTTCCAGACGGCGATCTCGCGCTCGCCGTTCGCCTCGGCGCGGGTCTCCCGGCCCGAGGCGGTGTCGATCACCAGCGCCATCAGCGCGTCGGTCGCGGCCTCCAGGCCGTCGGCGAGCACGCTGCCGGCGTCGAAGTCGATCCAGCGCGGCTTGCGCTCGGCCAGCGCCGTGTTCGAGGCGATCTTCAGGGTCGGCGCGGGGAAGCCCAGCGGCGTGCCGCGGCCGGTGGTGAACAGGATGACCGTCGCGCCGGCGGCGGTCAGGGCGGTGGAGGACACGGCGTCGTTGCCGGGCGCCTCCAGCAGAGCCAGGCCCGGCCGGCTGATCCGCTCGCCGTAGCGCAGCACCTGGGTCAGGGGCGCGGCCCCGGCCTTCTGCACCGCGCCGAGAGACTTCTCCTCCAGGGTGGTGATGCCGCCCTCGACATTGCCGGGCGAGGGGTTCTCCGACACCGGCTCGCCGTGGTCGAGGAAGTAGCGCTTGAAGTCGTTGACCACCTCGACGACGCCGTCGAAAACGGCGCGGTCAGCGGCGCGGGCCATCAGCAGGCGCTCGGCGCCGAAGATCTCCGGGATCTCGGTCAGCACCGGCGTGCCGCCGGCCTCGGCCACCCGGTCGGCGATGCGGCCGACCAGCGGGTTGGCGGTCAGGCCGGAAAAGCCGTCCGAGCCGCCGCACTTCAGCCCGATCACCAGGTCCGACAGGGCGCACGCTTCGCGCCGGTCCTGCTCGGCCACGGCGACCAGGGCCTCGACGGCGTACAGCCCGTCCTCGATCTCGTCGTCGGCCAGTTGCGTGTTGAAGGCGCGCAGCCGCTCGGGCGCGACGTCGGCCTCGGCCAGCAGGGCGGCCAGCTGGTTGTTCTCGCAACCCAGGCCCAGGATCAGCACGCCGCCGGCGTTCGGGTGGGCGGCGAGGGCGGCGATCAGCTTGCGGGTGTGGGAGAGGTCGTCGCCCAGCTGCGAGCAGCCGAACGGGTGAGGGAAGGCGTGCACCCCGTCGACCCGGCCGGCGAAGCGCTGTGCGGCCTTGTCGGCGATGCGCCGCGCGGTGTTGGCCACGCAGCCGACGGTGCAGAGGATCCAGATCTCGTTGCGGGTGCCGACCCGCCCGTTCGCCCGGCGATAGCCGAGGAACTCGCCTGTGCTGACGGCGGGGGCGGTGGTCGGCGCCGGGGCCGTCCAGGCGTAGGCGTCCACGCCGGAAAGCCCGGTGGCCAGGTTGTGCGTGTGCACGTGGTCGCCGGGCCTGATCGCCTGCGTCGCCCGGCCGATCGGCCAGCCGTACTTCTTCACTTCGGTCCCGGCGGCGACCGCGTTCACCGCAAACTTGTGACCCTTCGGGACGGCGGCGCGGACCTCGATCTGGCGGCCGTCGACGACGACGCTCTCGCCGGGTTCGAGCGGGCGAAGCGCTGTGGCCACGTCGTCGCCGGGGGCGACGCGGTGCACGGAGGGAAGGGCGGGGGACGCGGACATATGCTCAAGGTAACCGGTGTCATATTTCGCGCAAGCAGTCGTTCGGCCCAGTGGCGTGGGCGCTGGCGTGCGGCTATGTAAGGACTGTTGCAGTCGCCGGGGCCGAATGACCGTCATCAGCAAGACCGCCGCAGGCTCGGCCGAAGGGTCGACCGAGACCGAGCGGGACCGCCGCCGTCCGACCATCAACGACATCGCGCGCCTGGCCGCCGTCTCGAAGAAGACGGTGTCGCGGGTGATCAACGAGTCGCCCTTCGTGAAGGAAGAGACGCGCGCGCGGGTCAACGCGGTGATCGACGAGCTGGGCTACGTGCCCGACCCCCAGGCCCGCGGCCTGGCGTTCCGGCGCTCGTTCCTGGTCGGAATGATCTACGACAACCCGAACCCGCAGTACGTCGTGAACATGCAGCAGGGCATCCTCGACGCCCTGAAGGGCTCCGGCTACGAGCTGATCATCCGTCCGGTGGTGCGCTCCGATCCCAACTTCCTCAGCGACATGCGCGCCTTCGTGGAGCGCCAGAAGCTGTTCGGCGTGGTGCTGCCGCCCTCGGTCTCCGAAGACGAGCGCCTGGCCGCTCTGCTGAACGAGATCGACTGCCCCTACGTGCGCATCGCCTCGGTGCCGCTGGACGAGGCGGAGAGCATGGTCGTCACCCACGACCACATGGGCGGCGAGGCGGTGGCCAAGCACCTGCTGGCGCACGGCCACAAGGTGTTCGCCCACATCTCCGGTCCGCTGACCTTCCGCTCGGCCCACGAACGCCGGCGCGGCTTTTGCGAGGCCCTGGCCGCGGCCGGGGTCAGCCTGCCGGACGCCTACGTGATGGAAGGCGCCTACACCTTCGAGTCGGGCATGGCCTGCGGCGAGGCCCTGCTGGCCCTGTCGCCGCGGCCGACCGCCATCTTCACCGGCAACGACGAGATGGCCTCGGGCGTGCTGCAGGCCGCCCGCAAGGCCGGCCTGCGCGTGCCGGAAGACCTGTCGGTGGTCGGCTTCGACGACTTCCAGATCGCCTCGCGCCTGTGGCCGCCGCTGACCACGGTGCATGCGCCCACCACCGACGTGGGCCGGATCGCCGCCGATCGCCTGATCCGCGGCGAGGACGACGGGCGGGCGCGCCGCTACGACCCGGATTCGATCCTGCCCTACCTGGTGGTGCGCGAGTCGTCCGGCCCGGCGCTGGCCTGAGATCAGGCCGAGCCGGTGGCGCTCGCGCCGCCGTCGGCGCCGCCGTCGCTGCTGGCGCCCGCGCCGCCCGAGGTGGGCAGGGCGGTGTTGAACTCGCGGTCGGCGGTGTCGGCGCAGACGAGCAGGGTCGTCTTCAACTGGTCGCCTGTCATGGCTTTCAGCCGCTCGATCCCGCGGTCGGCCCACTGCGCGTTGGAATCCCGCGCGTTCAGCCGGCCCAGGTAGTAGGCGAAGTAGATCCTCAGCAGACTGTCTTCCTGGGGATTGTCCAAGGCCGCGACGGCGAAAGCCATGACGGCCATGCAACTTAGATCGCGATCGCTGGTGTCGGTCTGAGCGAAGGCGGGTGAGCCCCAAACGGCCGCCAGTGCGGCCAAGGCCACGGCGGTGCGCCGCATCGGCCACTCCTACTGTGTGTCAGAGGTAACGCGGGCCGGGGAGGATCGTTCGGGCGCGGCCGCGAAGACCGCGAGCGCGCTCCGCTTTCCCGTTTACAAATCACAATGACACCGGTTACCAAAGGGGCGAGGAAACACCGGAAGCGCACCAAAATGGCCAAGCCGCTCGTGCTTCATGACGATCGCCTGTTCCCGGCCGAGCCCTCGGCGCGGGCGGTGGCGCGCGAGCTGTATGCGGCGGTGAAGAGCCTGCCGATCATCAGCCCGCACGGCCACACCGATCCGTCCTGGTTCAGCGAGAACGAGTCGTTCGGTAACGCCGCCGACCTGCTGCTGGCCCCGGACCACTATCTGTACCGGATGCTCTACAGCCAGGGCGTGCCGCTGGAGCAACTGCGCGTGCCCTCCAAGCGCGGACCCTCGGGCGCCGATCCGCGCGAGGCCTGGCGGCTGTTCGCCTCGAACATGAAGCTGTTCCGCGGCACGCCGTCGTGGCTGTGGCTGAACTACGTGTTCGCGGAGGTGTTCGGCTTCGAGGTCGCCTTGGACGAGACCACGGCCGACCTCTACTTCGACACCATCGGCGAGAAGCTGGCGACCGACGCCTTCCGCCCGCGCGCCCTGTTCGATCGCTTCAACATCGAGGCGCTGGCCACGACCGAAGGCCCGCAGGAGAGCCTGAAGCACCACCATGCCATTCGCGACAGCGGCTGGGGCGGCAAGGTGATCACCGCCTACCGGCCCGATCCCGTCATCGACGCCGAGCACGAGCAGTTCGGCGACGCCATGGAGCGTTTCGCCCAGGTCACCGGCCAGGACGTGTGGAGCTGGCGCGGCTATCTGGACGCCCACCGCGTCCGCCGCGCCGCCTTCATCGACGCCGGCGCGACCTCGACCGACCACGGCCACCCGACCGCGGCCACCGCGGACCTGGCGCCGGCCGAGGCGGAGGCGCTGTTCCACAAGATCACCGCGGGGAGCTTCACCGCGGCCGAAGCCGAGCTGTTCCGGGCGCAGATGCTGACCGAGATGGCGCGCATGAGCCTGGACGACGGGCTGGTCATGCAGATCCACCCCGGCTCGTTCCGCAACCACAACCACCTGCTGTTCGAGGGCTACGGCCGCGACAAGGGCGCCGACATCCCGCAGCCGACCGAGTACGTGCGCGCGCTGAAGCCGCTGCTGGACCGGTTCGGCAACGATCCCAAGCTGTCGGTGATCGTCTTCACGCTCGACGAGACCAGCTATGCGCGCGAACTGGCGCCGCTGGCCGGCCACTATCCGATCCTGAAGCTGGGCCCGGCCTGGTGGTTCCACGACAGCCCGGAGGGCATGCGCCGCTTCCGCGAGCAGACCACCGAGACGGCCGGCTTCTACAACACCGTCGGCTTCAACGACGACACCCGCGCCTTCCTGTCGATCCCGGCCCGCCACGACGTGGCGCGGCGCGTCGACTGCGCCTTCCTGGCGCGGCTGGTGTCGGAACACCGCATGACCATCGAGGAAGCGGCGGAAACCGCCGTCGACCTCGCCTACAACCTGCCCAAACGGGCCTACAAGCTCGACCAGACGTCGCCGGCCGGCGCGCTCGCACCGGCTGCCTGAGGAGTCCTCTCGTGTTCAACAAGACCTACCACGCCACCCACCCCGACATGATGCAGGGCGCCAGCAACGACGACCTGCGCGCGCGCTACCTGGTGGACGGCCTGTTCGCCGCCGACGCGATCGCCCTGAACTACACTCACAACGAGCGCATGGTGCTGGGCGGCGCCGCCCCGGTGTCGAAGACCGTGAGCCTGCCGGCCCAGACCGAGCCGGCCTCGGCCGCCGGCAAGCCGTTCCTGGAGCGCCGCGAGCTGGGCGTGGTCAACGTCGGCGACGGCGCGGGCAAGGTCAGCGTCGACGGCGTGGTCTACGACCTGCAGCCGAAGGACGGCCTGTACATCCCGATGGGCTCGGCCGAGGTGACCTTCTCGTCGAACGACGCCGCCAGCCCGGCCAAGTTCTACCTGGTCTCGACCCCGGCCCACACCCGCTACGAGGTGGTGAAGATCTCCATCGACCAGGCCGTGCCGCTGGAGCGGGGCGCGCTGGAGACCTCCAACGAGCGGACCATCTACCAGTACATCATCCCGGCCACCTGCAAGTCGTGCCAGCTGCTGCTGGGCCTGACGATCCTGAAGCCGGGCAGCGTCTGGAACACCATGCCGCCGCACCTGCACGACCGCCGTTCGGAGGTCTACTTCTACTTCGGCCTGAAGGCCGACGAGCGGGTGTTCCACTTCATGGGCGAGCCCGACCAGGCCCGCCACATCGTCATGGCCAACGACGAGGCGGTGATCAGCCCGCCGTGGTCGATCCACATGGGTTCGGGCACCTCGAACTACGCCTTCATCTGGGCGATGGGCGGCGAGAACCTCGACTACACCGACATGTGCGTCCTCGACATTTGTCAGTTGAAGTGATGGTGGGCTGCATGAGTCCCTTCAGCCTCGAAGGCAAGGTCGCCGTCGTCACCGGCGCCAACACCGGCCTGGGCCAGGGCGTGGCGGAGGCGCTGGCGAAGGCCGGCGCCGACGTCGTCGCCGTCGGCCGCACCCCGCCGGCCGACACCGAAGCCGCGGTGAAGGCCGCGGGCCGTCGCTTCCACGCCATTTCCGCCGACCTGGGCTCGATCGAGCCGGTCGGCCGGATCGTGCAGGAGACGGTCGACACCCTGGGCGGCCTCGACATCCTGGTGAACAACGCCGGCATCATCCGCCGCGCCGACGCCATCGAGTTCACCGAGGCCGACTGGGACGCGGTGATGGACGTCAACCTGAAGACGGCCTTCTTCCTGTCTCAGGCCGCCGCGAAGCACATGCTGAAGAACGGCGGCGGCAAGATCATCAACATCGCCTCCATGCTGTCCTTCCAGGGCGGCATCCGCGTGCCGTCCTACACCGCCTCGAAGAGCGGCATCGCCGGCCTGACCAAGCTGCTGGCCAACGAGTGGGCGGCCAAGGGCGTCAACGTCAACGCCATCGCGCCGGGCTACTTCGAGACCAACAACACCGAGGCGCTGCGGAAGGACGAGAGCCGCAATCGCGACATCCTCGCCCGCATCCCGGCCGGCCGCTGGGGCGACCCGTCGGACCTGGGCGGGGCGGCGGTGTTCCTGTCCTCGCGCGCGGCCGACTACGTGCACGGAACCATTCTGCCGGTGGATGGGGGATGGTTGGCGCGTTGACCGGATTGTCGGCGGCGAGGGCGGAGACGTCGGCGCCGCCGACCAGCCGTCACGTACGCCAGAACGTGAGCCTGCTGAGCGGCCTGCTCGGCGAGGCGATCCGTTATCTCGACGGCGAGGCCGCCGCCGCCCTGGTCGACGGGGCGCGCACGGCCGCCGCCAAGGGCGAAGCCCGCTTCGACCAGCTCAGCGCGGAGGACGCGGTCTATCTGGCCCGCGCCTTCGCCTGCCATGCGATCCTGGGCGCCGTCGCCGAGGACGTCGCCGGCCGTAGGCGCCACGCCGAATTTGAGGCCGGCCCGAACGACCGGCCCCTGTCCCTGCCGGCCGCGGTCGCGGCCCTGAAGGCCGACGGCGTCTCCGCCGAGGAGATCACTGAGGAGCTCGGACGACTGAACGTCGTGCCGGTGCTGACCGCCCATCCCAGCGAAATGCGCCGGCGCAGCGTGCTGGACCGCGAGGGCGAGATCTCGCGCCTGCTGTCGCTGCGCCGCCACCACAATCCGCGCGATGTCGACCGGCGCATCCAGGACGAGCTGTTCCGCGAGATCGCCATCCTCTGGAAGACCCGCCTGCAGCGGCCCGAGCGCATCACCGTCGACGACGAGGTGCGCAACACGCTCTCCATCGTGCGCCGTTCGATCCTGCCGGCCCTGGTCGAGCTCTACGAACGCTGGGCGGTCGAGCTGGAAGACGACGACCTGCCGGTGGTGCTGCGCCTGGGCTCGTGGCTGGGCGGCGACCGCGACGGCCATCCGGGCGTCGACGCCGGCACGCTGGAGCGGGCGCTACGCCGCCAGGCCGGCCTGATCCTCGACTTCTACGTCGCCGAAGTGCGCCGGCTGTCCTCGGACCTGGCCTTCTGCTCGGGCCTGATCAGCGTCTCGCCGGAGGTGGCGGTGATGGCCGAGCGCTCGGGCGAGCACTCCGTCCACCGCGCCGACGAGCCTTACCGCCGCGCCCTGTGCGGGATGGAGCGGCGTCTGAGCGCCACCCGCGCGCGCCTGTACGGCGAGAAGGTGGCCGGCGCCTCCTACGACGGTCCGCAGGACTTCATCGCCGACCTGGAGACGGTGCGCGCCTCGCTGGTCGCCCACGGCGGCGAGCGCCTGGTCGGGGCGGCCCTGAAGACCCTGCTCAAGATCGCGCGCGCCTGCGGCTTCCACCTGATGTCGGTGGACCTGCGCCAGAACGCCGACGTGCACGAACGGGTGATCGCGGAACTGCTCCAGAAGGCGTCGCCGGGGCCGGACTACCGGACCCTCGACGAGCCCGAACGGGTGCGCCTGCTGCTGCAGGAGCTGGCCCACGAGCGGCCGCTGCGCTCGCCCTTCGCCCGCTATTCGGACGAGACGGAGCGCGAGCTGAAGGTGTTCGACGCCGCCGCCGAGGCCCTGCGCCGGTTCGGCCCGCAGGCGCTGGGCAGCTACATCGTCTCCAAGTCGGAGAGCGTCTCCGACATCCTCGAGCCCTACGTGCTGTTCAAGCAGGCCGGCCTGGTGGTCGGCGGGGCCGAACCCGCCGCCAGCCTGCGGGTCGCGCCCCTGTTCGAGACCATCGACGACCTGGCCCACGGGCCGCAGGTCATCGCCGACTGGCTGGCCCTGCCGGCCGCCCGCCCGCTGCTGGGCGAGGCGGCGGTGCAGGAGGTGATGATCGGCTACTCCGACAGCAACAAGGACGGCGGCTACGTCGCCTCGCGCCGGGCGGCGTGGGAGGCGGCTTCCAGCCTGGCGCAGACCTGCGCCGAGGCCGGCGTGCGCCTGCAGCTGTTCCACGGCCGCGGTGGTTCGGTCGGCCGCGGCGGCGGCTCGGCCTCGGAGGCCATGCTGGCCCAGCCGCCGGGCAGCGTGCGCGGGCGCGTGCGCCTGACCGAGCAGGGCGAGATGATCGCCCGCAAGTTCGGCGACGCGCCGACCGCCCGACGCAACCTCGACAGCCTGGTCGCCGCCGTCGCCCTGGCCTCGCGGACGCGCGGGGAGGGGAGGGCCTCGCCCGCCCAGGCCACGGCCCTGGCCGGCCTGGCGCGGGAATCCTTCGCCGCCTACCGGGCGCTGGTCTACGACGACCCGGCGTTCGAGGAATTCTTCTGGCACGCCACCCCGATCGCCGAGATCGCGGGGCTGAAGATCGGCAGCCGCCCGGCCTCGCGCAGCGCCTCGCGCAAGATCGAGCATCTGCGGGCCATCCCCTGGGTGTTCAGCTGGTCGCAGGCGCGGTTCATGCTGCCGGGCTGGTACGGCTTCGCCACAGGGGTGAGGCGCTCAGGCCTCTCCACCGCGCGGCTGGGCGACCTGGCCGCCGAGTCGGAGTTCGTCGCCGGCCTTCTGTCGAACATGGAGCTGGCCCTGGCCCAGAGCGACATGGGCGTCGCCGCCCGTTATGCGGCCCTGTTCCCGGACGAGGCCGCGTCGACGCGCATTTTCGACACGATCCGGCGCGAGCACGACGAGGCCTGCGCCCTGGCGCTCGCCGCCCGCGGCGGGGCCCGCCTGCTCGACAACCAGCCGCATCTGGCCGAGTCGGTCGAACTGGGCGCGGCGGTGCTGGATCCCTTGAACGGCCTGCAACTGGAGCTGCTGGCCCGCCGCCGCCGGGGCGACGAATCCGCCGCCGTGGCGCTGGGCGTGCAACTCACCGTCAACGGGATTGCGGCGGGGCTGCGCAACACCGGCTGAGCGTATCTGTGGCCGTTCTGTGACAGTTTGCGCGTTTAGCGACGGCCACGCTCTTGCCACTATCCAGACTCAAGCGTTAGGGTCATTGATACCGGTGTCAGAAGAACACGCCTCGCCGATTGACACCGGTGTCAGAACGAGCGGGGCACAGGGACGAGCGTCCACGTCTCACTAGGACGTGGTGCGGGAACATCAGCCGTCAGACGTGCGAGTCACGTATGACGGGGAGGGGGGATTTGAATGTCCAAGTTCACTGAGCGGCGCGCGCGCGCGCTGCGATACGGCGTCGCCGTTTCCGTGATCGCCGCCGCCATGGGCGTGGCCGGGGCGGCCGCGGCTCAGAGCGCGCCGGCCGACGACACGGTGGAAGAGGTCGTGGTCACCGGCTTCCGCGGCAGCCTGCGTCAGGCGATCGACGTCAAGCGTCAAGAAACCGGCGTCGTCGACGCCATCATGGCCGAAGACATCGCCGACTTCCCTGACCTGAACCTGGCGGAATCGATTCAGCGCGTCCCGGGCGTCGCGATCGACCGTGACGCCGGCGAAGGTCGTTCGATCACCGTTCGCGGTCTGAGCGCCGACTTCACCCGCACCCGCATCAACGGCATGGAGGCCCAGGCCACCACCGGCGGCACC
Organism: Caulobacter sp. 17J65-9; assembly: GCF_010975005.1. GTDB lineage: Bacteria > Pseudomonadota > Alphaproteobacteria > Caulobacterales > Caulobacteraceae > 17J80-11. The sequence continues at coordinate 15,058 of NZ_JAAIVC010000037.1, forward strand.
GACAGCTCCGGCGGCGCCAACCGCGGTCGCGGCTTCGACTTCAACGTCTTCGCGTCGGATCTCTTCAACAGCATCAAGATCTCGAAGACGGCCGCGGCCGAGACCGAAGAAGGCTCGCTCGGCGCCACCGTCGACCTGCAGACCTCGCGTCCGTTCGACTACAAAGACTTCACCATGGCCGGGTCGGCCCAGTACGGCTACAACGACCTGTCCCAGGAATACGACCCGCGTCTGGCCTTCCTGATCAGCGACCGCTTCGCCGACGGCAAGTTCGGCGCCCTGCTGTCGGTCGCCTACGGCAAGCGCAACCTGATCGAAGAGGGCTACAGCTCGGTGCGTTGGGACAACGGTCCCAGCAGCGGCGGCTTCTGCAGCCCCGTCGGCCACGTGCCGCAGAACCCGACCAACAGCGGTTCGACCGGTTCGAGCGCGACCAACTGCGCCACCGGCATTCCGCGTATGGCGAACACCCCCGGCAACCAGGCGGTCTACGACCTGGCCACCGGCACCACGGCGTCGCCGGTGTTCCACCCGCGCCTGCCGCGTTACGGGCGTCTGACCCACTCGCAGGATCGCCTCGGCGTCACCGGCGCCCTGCAGTGGCGTCCGGCCGACTCCACCCTGATCAGCTACGAGCTGCTGTATTCGAAGCTCGACGCCACCCGTCAGGAAGACTTCCTGGAGGCCCTGTCGTTCAGCCGTAACGCCTCGGCCGGCGGCAAGACGCAGATCAACGTGCTGGACGCGGCGGTCGACAACGGCGAGCTGGTCTACGGCCTGTTCGACAACGTCGACGTGCGCTCTGAGTCCCGCTACGACGAGCTGTCGACCGAGTTCACCCAGCACACCCTGTCGCTGGAGCACGACTTCTCCGACAGCCTGCACGCCAAGGCCTATGTCGGCCAGGCGGTGTCGGACTTCACCAACCCGATCCAGACCACGGTCACCTTCGACCGGACCAACACCGACGGCTATTCGTGGGATTACCGGCAGAACAGCAACCTGCCGCTGATCGACTACGGCTTCGACGTCACCGATCCGGCCGCCTGGTCGTGGATCGGCGCCGGCGCGCCGGCCACCGCCCTGCCGACCTCGGAAATCCGCCTGCGTCCGAACGGGGTGAAGACCACCTTCCGCACCGCCCAGTTCGACCTGGCCTGGGACGTCGAGGACAACGTCACGCTGAAGACCGGCGTGAACTACAAGACCTTCAAGTCGGACTCGTACGATTTCCGCCGGACCCTCGAGACCTCCGTGCCGGCGCTGCCGGCCGGGACGACCCTGGCCGACATCTCCAACGTGCTGACCGGCTTCGGCCGCAATCTGGGCGCGCCGTCGGGCATCGACACGGCGTGGCTGCGTCCGGACCTGAACGCCATCGCTGACCTCTACAATATCTACTGTAACTGCGACACCGGCGTGCCGGGCGGCGACTTCCGCCTGACCAGCATCACCAACGGCAACGCCCGCGGCGGCAACCGCTCGGTCGAGGAGAAGGACCTGGCCGCCTACGTCCAGGTCGACTTCAAGACCGACCTGCCGATCTGGGACATGGGCCTGCGCGGCAACCTCGGCATTCGCCAGGCGAAGACCGAGATCTACGCCGAGGGTTACAGCTCGCAAGGCGGCGGCACCCTGGTGTGGGGCAAGCACGACTACACCGACACCCTGCCGTCGCTGAACCTGGCGCTCGACCTGAACGACGACATGGTGCTCCGCTTCGGCGCCGCCAAGGTCATGGCGCGTCCGCAGATCGGCAACACCCTGGCCGGGACCAACTACCTGGTGCCGACCACGTCGCTGGCCACCACGGGCACGACCTACACCGCCAGCAAGGGCAACGTGGAACTGGAGCCGTTCCGCGCCAAGACCTTCGACCTCAGCTTCGAATGGTACTTCGCGCCGGAATCCCTGTTCTCGGTGGCCGTGTTCTACAAGGACATCGACTCCTACATCCAACTGCAGCGCCAGGACCTGCTGTACTCCCAGCTGAGCACGATCGATCCGGTCGCGTTCGACCCGGCCTTCTGCCCCGGGCCGATCCCGGGCGACCCGGCCAAGTGCGCCGCCAACTCGACCTTCCAGTACACGACGGCGTTCAACACCGAAGGCGGGCCGCTGAAGGGCTACGAGATCAGCTTCCAGCAGCCCTTCACCTTCCTGCCGGGTCCGTTCGACGGTCTGGGCGTGCAACTGAACTACACGCACGTCGAGTCCGAGATCGACTACTGCGCCAACGCGCTGTGCACGACGGTCATCACCAACGACATGGCCAGCCTGTCGCCGGAATCGTACAACGCGACGCTGTACTACGAGACCGACAAGCTCAGCGCTCGCGTCTCGGCGGCGTCTCGCGAAGGCTACCTGCAGAACGTTCCGGGCCGTAACAACAACGCCCTGGAAGGCAAGCAAGGCACCTTCAACGTCGACGTGTCGGCTTCGTACAAGTTCAACGACAACTTCACCGTCACGTTCGAAGGTCTGAACCTGACCGACGAGTTCAACGCCCAGTGGGTCGGCGACGACACGCGCGAAAGCACGTCCGTCTATCACCACACCGGTCGTCAGTATTACTTCGGCTTCCGGTACAAGTACTAAGCGTACCCGTTTCCTCCTGAAACGAGAGGGGGCGTCGGGTTCGTCCTGACGCCCCCTTACTTTTTGCCCGCGGCCCGTCAGTGTGGGCCGTTCTTCAAGGAGCGCTCCGCGTGAACCCGTCCCGTGACGTCGTCTGCTTCGGCGAGGTGCTGATCCGCCTCACGGCGCCGGGAGCCGAGCTTCTGCTCCAGTCCAAGCGGCTGGACGTCTGTTTCGGCGGGGCGGAGACGAACCTGGCGGTGTCCCTGGCCCGCTTCGGCCACCGCGCCGGCGTCGCCAGCATCCTGCCCGACAACGCGCTGGGGCGCGCCGCCCTGGACGAGCTGCGCCGCTACGGCGTCGACACCTCGGGCCTGCGCTTCGCCGAGGGGCGCATGGGCCTCTACTTCCTCCAGCCCGGCGCGGTCCTGCGCCCGGCCGAAATCACCTACGACCGCGCGGGCTCCGCCTTCGCCGAGGCGCCGGCCGACCTGATCGACTGGGACCGCGAACTGGCCGGCGTGCAGTGGCTGCACCTGTCGGGCGTCACCCCGGCGGTCGGCCCGAACTCCGCCGCCGCGGCGCTGAACGCCGTGGCCGCCGCGCGCCGCCAGGGCGTGAAGGTCTCCTTCGACGGCAACTACCGCGCCAAGCTCTGGGCGGCCTGGAAGGGCGACGGGCCGGCGATCCTCAAGGAACTGATGGCGAACGCCGACCTGGCCTTCGTCGACGACCGCGACATCGCGCTCGTGCTGGGCCGCGCCTTCACCGACGAGGACCCGGCCGCGCGCCGTAGAGCCGCCGCCGAGGCCGCGTTCGACGCCTTCCCGCACCTGCAGCGCATGGCTTCGACCTTCCGGACCACCCACGGCGTCGACCACCACGAGCTGTCGGGCGTCATGTTCACCCGCGGGGGCGGGGAGGTGCGCACCGGTTCCTTCCATCTGACCGGCGTGGTCGACCGCATCGGCGGCGGCGACGCCTTCGCCGCGGGCCTGATGCACGGCCTGCTGTCGGGGATGGACGACCGCGCGGCGCTGGACTTCGCGGTGGCGGCCGGCTGCCTGAAGCACTCCGTCCCCGGTGATTTCAATCTGGTCGGCGTCCCGGAGGTCGAGGCGCTCCTCGCCGGCGGCGGCCTCGACGTCCGGCGCTGAGCACCTCCCCATGCCCAAGTCCGTATTCACCGACGCCTACCGCCTGCTGATCGAGGACCTGGTCGCCGCCCGGCGCGCCAAGAAGGTCAGCCAGGCCGAACTCGCCTCGCGCCTCGCCAAGGTGAAGTCCTTCATCGCCAAGGTCGAACGCCGCGGCCGCCGTCTCGACGTGCTGGAGTTCTGCGCCGTCTCGCGCGCGCTCGGCTACGACGAGTCCGAGCTGCTGGCCCGCGTGGTCGCCAGGCTGCCGCGCGAAATCGAGATCTGATCGCTTCATCTGATCGCTTCAGGCACGAAGCTTGCTCGCCTCCCCGGCGAAACGGGGTTGCGACGAGGAAGCGTGCCAGAATGAAGGATCGGACGATCCGCCGGCTCTCGGCCCTGCAGAAATCGGGATCGAGCGCGCGCACGCTCAATCTGGCGGCCATCAGCCGGCGCCACGCCCACGATCCGGCGCTCGCCGCCGCGCCGTTCTTCCGCAATCCGCTGCTCAGCCGCTGCATCGTCGTGAAGCACCGCCTGCGCGCCAACGAGCAGGACGCCTTCTGCGGCTACCGCTCGCAGGCCACCAAGGTGCTGCTGCCGATCGACACCCGCGAGCTGCGGCTGGGGGCGCAGTACTTCTTCGTCGGCCAGAAGGACATGGACGCCGTGCTGGAGCAGGCCTTCGGCGCGGGCCTGCGCTCGGGCGAGCACGATCGCCACATGCTGGAGCTGCTGGACGGCCTGCCGTCGCTGGATCCGTTCCTGCTGCGCGACCACCTGCGCCGCCACGGCTTCGAGCCGGCCGCGGCCTATTTCGACATCTCCGAAGCCGACATGCGGCGCATGTTCGGTTTCGTGGAGGCGGAGCTCTCGCCGCTGGTGCGCCTGTCCCAGGACGCCGACGGCGGCCAGGCCTTGCATGCGGGCCGGCTGGTCGACAAGCTGCTGTCGGCCAACCCCGACCTCGACTTCGAGCCGCTGCGCGACACGCTTCGGCTCGAGGACCGCGAGTACCTGGACGGCCTCTTCGCCTGGCGCGGCTTCCTCTACTACAAGTGGCTGCTGCACCATCTGGAGACCGACGTCTCGCGCGTGCTGGCCTCGATCGGCCAGGTGCGGGCGCGCCCGGGGCGCGACGCCGAGGCCCTGGCCTATGTCGGCCCGGCCCGCCAGCGCATCCAGCTCTCGGTGCGCCGCGGCTGGGACAGCGTCCGCTCGCTCATCTCGGTCTACGACAAGGCCTACGCCGGCCTGGTCCGCAGCGGCCGGCCCCAGACCTTCCGCGATTTCCTGCTGACCGCGCCCGGCATGTTCAGCCGCCTGGGCGAACAGCTGGGCGCCATCCAGCACGTGGTCAGCTTCTGGAGCTATCGCTTCCCGGAAGGCTCGTCGCCGACCGTCGACGCCCTGGACCTGATGGACGTCTTCCTCGACTTCGAGGACAGCCTCGCCTTCGCGCGCGCGCCGCTGGCTTTGACGGCGGCCTGAGAGGCCTTGTCGCGCCGCGAGCGTGGCTATATGCAGAATATACGTTTCGTATATTTGAGGGCGACCCGTGGGCATCGTGAACATCGAGGACGAGCTGCACGAGCAGCTGCGCCGGGCCAGCAAGGCGTCCTACCGCTCGATCAACGGCCAGGCGGCGTTCTGGATCAGGATCGGTATGCTCTGCGAGCTGAACCCGGACCTGACCTTCCAGGAGCTGGTCGCGCGCGAGCTGAAGTCGGCCGGCGTCGACGCCCCTGATCTCGCGGCCGTTCCATGACCAAGACCCCGGCCGAGGTCGAGCTGATGGCCGACGCGGGGCGCCTGCTGGCCTCGGTCTTCGCGCATCTGGACACCCTGCCGCTGGCCGGCATGAGCACGCTTCAGGTCAACGACCTGGTCGAGGCCTTCATCGTCGGGCGGCTGGAGGCGCGGCCGGCCAGCAAGGGCCAGTACGGCTACGGCTTCGTGCTGAACAGTTCGAGGAACGAGGTCGTCTGCCACGGCGTGCCGTCCGCGGACGAGGTCCTGCGTGACGGCGACATCGTCAACTTCGACGTCACGCTGGAGAAGCACGGCTTCATCGCCGACTCCAGCAAGACCTACCTGATCGGCAATGTCGGGCCGACCGCCCGGCGGCTGGTGCGCGCCACCTACGAGGCCATGTGGCAGGGCATCCGCGCCGTGCGCCCAGGCGCACGGCTGGGCGACATCGGCCATGCCGTCGAACGCCACGCCAAGCGCAACGGCTATTCGGTCGTGCATGACTACTGCGGCCACGGCATCGGCCGCGAAATGCACGAGGCCCCGCAGGTCCTGCACTTCGGACGGCCGGGCACGGGCCTCACCCTGCGCGAAGGCATGGTCTTCACCATCGAGCCCATGCTGAACCAGGGCCGCCGCACGGTCCGCACAGAAGACGACGGCTGGACGGTGGTCACGTCGGACGGAAAGCTCTCCGCCCAGTTCGAACACACGGTCGCCGTCACCCGCGACGGCGTGCGCGTGCTGACCCTGCGCGCGGAGGAGGGCAGGGCGACGGCGTAGGCGGGGGGGGGGCGCTCGGGGTGAGGTCTCGATGTCCGCTTTCGACCCAAAGCGGACATTCGCCTTCCGCCCCATTACGGCTAAGCTTCTCCGGTTGGGGGCTGTCGTGAGCAGAATGGTGAAGCCAAGTGTAGCGGCGGGTGGTGTGTTGGTCATGGCGGTCGCCGCGGCGGCATTCGCCTACGCCGGGGGCGGAAGCCTTTCCGGCGCCGCACATGGTTCGCCCGCTACCAGCGCGGCGGTCCCACCAAAGTCGGAGCAGACGCCGGTCGCCGCGCCATACGAAGACTCCGCGGCTGGCGCACTGGATCGCGAGTTGCCCCGGTTCCTAGGTGAAACGCGCAACGACTACTCCGCGAACCAAGGGCCGGTTTCCGACCAAATCATCGAGCGGATCTCCTTGCCCGACGAACCTGTCAGGCTGCGCGACGGGAATTGGCTGATGCCGGGCTGCCAACCGCACAATTGCGACGCCAAGGCGGTCGTCTTGGTCGACCCGCGCGGCGGCGTCCTGGCTGCCGCAATGTTGGGCGCCGCCGGGAACGAGGTCTGGGTGTATGTGCCGGACGCGCCCGAAGCCTCTGGGGACGTCCATGACATAGGGCAGTGGTCGGCAGCGACGCCGCACCGTCGGACCAAAATCACTCGGTTGCCGAAGGCTCCGGGCTAGTCGGCGGAGAATGCCCGCTTCCAGGTTCCGCCTGTTGCGGACCACGAGGGGCCACTTTACGCAGAGGCCATGACCTTTGTGATTGGTGTTCGGGTGCGAGTGTCGGAAGGGCACTATTGGGCGAGCGGCGCGACGGGGACCGTTGCTGCTTGGCCGAGCTTCGCCGCGGAGCTCGGGCACGGGACTCTGATCGACGAAACCGTGAAGCTTGTGCCGACGCGCAGCGGATCGATGCGGACGCTTTGGATCATCTTCGACGAGCCGCAATTCGACGTTGACGGAGACGGGCCTTACGCTGAGGCCGAGATACCGGCTTCTGCGTTGGTCGTTTGGACGCAGCAGTAGCGGACCGACCCAGCGGAAATTCCCCACTCACCCCGCCGGCGCGATCGTCATCTCCGCCCGCAGGCGCAGCGGCTGGTCGACCGGCACGGCGTAGGGCGTTCGGCCGGGGAAGGCGCAGGTCTGCATGCTGAGCTCGCGGCGCAGCACCCATTTGGTCAGCGCAGCGCCCTGGGCGCGGCAGGCGAGAGTGACCTTCCAGTTCGGCAGGCCCTCGCCCTTCGGCCAGGCGAAGGTCATGGCCTGGCCGGCCGTCAGCAGGGCGTTGGTCGGTTCGACCGGCTTTCCGTCGGAGGTGAAGCTCAGCTTGTCGTTGTGCACGAAGCGCACCGAGAAGCCGCTGTACTCCTTCTCGTCGTCGGTGCCGGCCAGGGCCAGGCCCGGCTGCAGGGCGGTCAGGGTGGTGTCGAAGGAAAGCTTACGCACCCCGTTCGCGGTCGGCCGCACGGTGACGGTGGTCAGCTCGGCGAACAGCGGCTCGCGCTCGCCGCCCGCGGTGGAGACCCATTCGGACCGCACCGTCAGCTGCCCCGTGCCGTCGGGCAGGCCGACGAAATGCGAGCCCTCGGTGTCGAACTCCACGTCCTTCATCACCCAGGTGTCGCCGATCTGCTGACCGTCCTTCAGCACGCGCCGCCAGGCCCAGTAGACCCCGCGCTGGTGCAGGTGGTCGGCCGGCCGGTTCTCGGTCAGCACCGTACCGTCGGGGGCCAGCAGCGGATGGACGAAGTTCAGCCGCCAGGCCTCGGCGGCGGGATCGGCCGCCGTCCGGTAGAACAGCACCGGCGCGCCGTCCTCGACCAGCTGGACGCCGCCGTCCCCCGGCTGCGCGTCGATCCGCCCGGCCCAGGCCGGGGCCGCGAACAGGGCGGAAGCCGCGAGCAGGGCGGCGGTGAAGCTGAACGGACGCATGCGGTGTCTCGCGTGGTAACCGGTGTCATTTCCAGCATAGCCGTTCGGACGGCCGGGACCAGCCGGAACTCGCGCCCCGGTCTCGCCTGTTCTCGGGCGGGAGCCGCGCATGAAGCTCGTCGTCTTCGGCCTGACCATCAGTTCCTCGTGGGGCAACGGCCACGCCACCCTGTGGCGGGGGCTGGTCCGCGCCCTGGCCAGCCGCGGCTGCAAGGTGGTGTTCTTCGAGCGCGACGTCGCCTGGTACGCCCAGCACCGCGACCTGGCCGAGCCGCCCGGCGCCGAGCTGATCCTCTATTCCGACTGGGGCAGCGTGCGGGGCCTGGCCGAACGGCACGTGCGTGACGCCGACGCGGCCATGGTCACCTCCTACTGTCCTGACGCGCGCGCGGCCTCGGACCTGGTCTGCGAGCGGGCGGTGCAGGCCCTGTTCTACGACATGGACACCCCGGTCACCCTGTCGCGCCTGGAGGCGGGGGAGGCGGTCGACTACCTGCCCGCGCAAGGCCTGGACGCCTTCGACCTGGTGCTGAGCTACACCGGCGGGCGCGCCCTGACCGAATTGAAGAAGCGCCTGGGCGCGCGCCGCACCGCGCCGCTGTACGGCCACGTCGATCCTCAGACGCACCGGCCGACCGCGCCGCGCGAGCGTTTCCGCTGCGCCCTGTCCTACCTGGGCACCTTCGCCGGCGACCGCCAGGCGACGGTGAAGACCCTGTTCGCCGAGCCGGCGCAGCGGCGGCCCGACCTGCGTTTCGTGCTGGGCGGCTCCGGCTACGGCGCGGACTTTCCGTGGTCGGACAATATCTGGTTCATGGACCACGTCGCCCCGCCCGACCACGCGGCCTTCTTCTCCTCCTCGGCCCTGACCCTGAACGCCACGCGGCGCGACATGGCGGCCATGGGCTGGTGCCCGTCGGGGCGGCTGTTCGAGGCGGCCGCCTGCGGCACGCCGGTGCTGAGCGACGCCTGGGAGGGGCTGGACAGCTTCTTCACCCCCGGCCGCGAGATCCTGATCGCCAACGACGCCGACGACGCCCTGGCCGCGCTGGACCTGGGCGAGACCGAGCTGGCCAAGGTCGGCCGCCGCGCCCGCGAACGCGTGCTGGACGAGCACACCTCCAGCCGCCGCGCCCATGAACTGCTGACCCTGCTGTCGTCGCGCACCTCAGGCCCTGCCGCCGAGACCGGCCTGGCGCGGGGGCTCTAGAGCATGTGGGGCATCGTTCCCGCCGCCGGCCAGGGCACGCGCATCCAGCCGCTGGCCTTCTCCAAGGAGCTGTTGCCGGTCGGCGTCCGTCGCGAGGGCGCCGCGGAGCGCCCGCGCGCCGCCAGCGAATACCTGCTGGACCGGCTGGAGCGGGGCGGGGCGACCAAGGTCTGCTTCGTGATCGCGCCGGGGAAGACCGACATCCTGCGCTACTACGGCGCACGCGTCGGCGGGCTGGACCTCGCTTATGTGGTCCAGCCGGCCCCGGCCGGCCTGTGCGACGCGGTGTTCCGGGCCCTGCCGCTGATCCACCCGGACGAGCCGGTGGCGGTCGGCCTGCCCGACACCGTCTGGTTCCCGGAAGACGCCCTGGCGCGCCTGCCCGACGACCGCCTGGCCTTCCTGCTGTTCCCGGTCGACCGGCCCGAGAACTTCGACGCCGTCCTGACCGACGCCGACGGGCGGGTGCTTGAAATCCAGGTGAAGTCGCCCGACGCCCAGACCCGCTGGGTGTGGGGCGCGTTCAAGATGCCCGGGCGGGTGTTCCATGCGCTCCACGCCCTGTGGCTGGAGCGCGACCGCGAGGACGAATACTTCGGCGGCCTGATCAACGCCTGGATCGCCGACGGCGGCGAGGCGGTCGGCGTCCCGGCCGGAACCCGCTACGTCGACGTCGGCACGCTGCACGGGTATCGCGAGGCGTTGAGCCTTCTGGCCGATGTCTCTCCTTCTCCCCTTGCGGGAGAAGGACGGAGCCCGCGCGCCGGAGCGTAGCGGAGGCCTGCGCGGGAGGATGAGGGGTCTCACCCCGGCCGGCCGGACCTGCTCGAATAACGTGGCGCCGTCGCGAAACCCCTCATCCTCCCGCGCGGACCTCCGGCCCAGGGGCCTCCGGTGCGCGGGCTCCGTCCTTCTCCCGCAAGGGGAGAAGGATCAGTTCAGCGTCATCCCGCACCCCGCCAAGTGTCCCGCCAACTCCGCCCGCACCCGCGCCAGCCCCTCGGGGCTGTCGGCCTCGCAGCGGCAGGTGAGCTTGGCCTCGGTGCCCGACGCGCGCAGCAGCCACCAGCCGTCGGCGGTGTCGATGCGCAGGCCCAGCGCCGGGTCGAGCTTCGCGCCGGCCCCGTTCAGCCGTTCCGCCACCGCCGCCACCACCGCCGCCTTGCGCGGCTCGGGGCAGGGCAGCCGCAGCTCCGGGGTCGAGAAGGCCGGCGGCAGGCCGTCGCGGAAGGCGGTCAGGTCCCGGCCCTGCGACACGGCGAGGAGCACCCGCACGGCCGCATAGAGTGCGTCGTCCACGCCGTTCCAGTCGGCCCCGAAGAAGACGTGGCCGCTGAGCTCGCCCGCCAGGGCGGCGTCGTGGCGGCGCATGGCCTCGCGCACCAGAACGTAGCCCGACGGCGCCATCTCGGCCCGGCCGCCCGCGCGCGCCACGCCGTCGAACACCACCCGGCTGCACTTCACGTCGGCCACCACGGTCGCGCCGGGCCGGGTCTCCAGCAGGTCCTGGGCCAGGAACAGCAAGAGCTGGTCGGCCCACACCGTGCGGCCCTTGGCGTCGACCACGCCGATGCGGTCGCCGTCGCCGTCGAAGGCGAGCCCCAGGTCGCAGCCCTCGGCCACGACCAGTTCGGCCAGGTCGGACAGGTTGGCCTCCACCGCCGGGTCCGGATGGTGGTTCGGAAAGCGCCCGTCCACCTGGGCGTGGATCACCCGGTGCTCGCCGGGCAGTCGCGCGACCAGCCGCTCCACCGCCGGCCCGGTCGAGCCGTTGCCACAGTCCCAGGCCACCTTCAGCGGGCGCACGCCCGCGGCGGCCTGCGCCAAGGCGGCGACATAGGCCGGCATGACCTCGGCCTCGCAGGCGCGGCCGCCCGGGGCCTCGCGCCCGGGCCTGACGACCAGGGCCTGGAGCGCCGCGCCATGCACCCGCTCGCCGCCCATCATCAGCTTGAAGCCGTTCTCCTCGGCCGGGTTGTGCGAGGCGGTGACCATCACCCCGCCGTCCAGGCCCCGCGCATGCACCGCAAAGGCCAGCATGGGCGTCGGCCCCAGGCCCACGCGCTCGACCTCCATTCCGCCTTCGACAAGGCCGGCGACCAGGGCCCGCTCCAGCCGGGGCGACGAGGTGCGCCCGTCGCGCGCCACCCCGATCCGCACCAGGCCCAACTCGCGCGCGGCCTGCGCATAGGAGCGGCCCAGGGCCTGCGCCTCCGCCTCGCCGAAGTGCCGGTCGACCACGCCGCGCACGTCGTAGGCGCGCACCGCCTCGGCCGCGATCCGGGCCGTGCGGGAAGGGAAGGGGGCCGCCGCGCGATCGTCCATGACGCCTCCGCACCGTACGCGCGGGAACAGCCGCCGCCGGGGTCGGGCCGCCAACCTCAGGCGCGCGACGCGAGTTCCGGAACGCGGCGCCGGAACCGCCACGGCCGCCCGCGTCTTGTCAGCCGGCGCCGCCCGAGGGCTTCCCGTGACGCGTCTCGCCAAGCTCCAACCCGCCGCATCGCCCGACAGCCTGCTGGACCGGTTGGCCGCCGGAGCGGTAGTGGCCGACCGGCTGGCCCTGGTGGCGGCTCATCCCGACGACGAGACCCTGGGCCTGGGCGGGCGGCTGGACCGAATGG
>NZ_JAAIVC010000038.1 GCF_010975005.1 Caulobacter sp. 17J65-9
GGCCCGCACGCTGGCGCGCGGCACCATCGCCAGCGCGGCGGCCCTGATGGCCGAGAGCGGCGCCGAGCCGGCCGACCTGATCGCCCAGGTCGCCTCGCCCGGCGGCACCACGCGTGCGGCCCTGGGCGTGCTGACCGGCGAGGGCGGGCTGGAGCCGCTGCTGCGCGACGCCGTGGCCGCGGCGGTGAAGCGGGCGCAGGAGCTGGCGGGCTGATCTCCCTCTCCCTGTCGGGAGAGGGAGGGGCCCGCGCCGCGCAGGCGGCGTGGGAGGGTGAGGGGCACGGAGGGCGCAGGACGGGGCGCGACCTTACGGCCGCTCGTAACCCCTCATCCTCCCGCGCGGACCTCCGCTGCGCTCCGGTGCGCGGGGCCCGTCCTTCTCCCGCCGGGAGAAGGGGCTACATTGGCCCCATGACCGAACCCGCCGACGACCTTCTGGACCGCGCCGCCGCCGCCGCGCTCGCTCTGGCGGCCGAGCGGCCGTGGGGCGAGGTGGCGCTCAAGGACGTGGCCAAGAAGGCCGACATTCCCTTCGCCGAGCTCTACGTGCGCGCCTCCAGCAAGGCGGTGGTGGTCGACTGGCTGGCCCGCCGGTTCGACCTGGCGGCGCTGAAGAACGGGCACGACGAGGAGGCCACGGCCCACGACCGGCTGTTCGACGCGCTGATGCGCAGGCTGGAGGCGATGGAGCCGCACCGCGCCGCCCTGATCGCCATCGTCGGCGCTGAAGGCGTGGCCGCCGCGGCGCTGCGCACCCCGCGTACGGCGCGGGCGCTGCTGGAAGGGGCGGGCATCGACGCCTCGGGGACGCGCGGCGCGGCGCGCCTGGCGGCCATGACGGCGGTGTGGGCGCGGGTGCTGCAGGTCTGGCGCGACGACGGGGGCGCGCTGAACCGCACCATGGCCGAGATCGACAAGCGCCTGCGCCAGATGAACGACGGCCTGAAGCGGGTGGGGGCGGGGTTTTAATCTCCTTCTCCCCTTGTGGGAGAAGGACGGAGCCCGCGCACCGGAGGGCGTCAGCCCGAAGGTCCGCGCGGGAGGATGAGGGGGCACGCGACGCCGGCCCGCGTTCGTTTCGGCGCCAGCGGCCTAGGGCGGTGCGACCCCTCATCCTCCCGCGCAGGCCTCCGCGTTCCGCTCCGGCGCGCGGGTCCCCTCCTTCTCCCACAAGGGGAGAAGGATCGTGGCCTCGCAATCCGCCCCGCCGCCACCTATGTCGCGGCCCGAATGACCGACGACACCGACATCGACGGCGCGCCCAAGCGCGCCCTTTCCAACGGCCAGGTGCTGGCCTTCGTCTGGCGGCAGTGGATGCGCCGGCCGAAGCAGTTCGCCCTGATCCTGACCTTCATGCTGGCGGCGACCGCCTGCGACCTGTCGATCCCGTGGGCGGCCGGTCACCTGGTCGACGTGGTCTCCGATCCTGTGCGCCGGCCTGAGGTGGCCTGGGGCGCATGGGCGACCCTGACCGGGATCTACGCCCTGTTCTACGGCCTGAGGCAGGGCGGCTTCCGCACCATGAACCCGTTCGCGGCGAAGAACATGGAGGAGATGACCAACGAGGCCTTCTCCAAAGTGCAGGGCTTCTCCTCCGACTGGCACGCCGACACCTTCGCGGGCTCGACTGTGCGCAAGGTCAGCCGCGCCATGTGGGGCTACGACAGCGTCTCCGACGTGCTGATCCTGATGCTGGGGCCGGCGCTGATCGTGCTGTTCGGCCTGTCGATCTCGATGTTCGCGCGCGACCCGCTGGCCGGGGCGGTGAGCCTCGGGATCGTGATGGTCTACATGGCCGCCAGCGTGCTGATCACCACCAAGTGGATCCGGCCCGCCAACCTGAAATCCAACGCGCTGGATTCGAAGATCGGCGGGGCCCTGGCCGACGCCGTCGGCGGGGTGGCGGTGGTGAAGAGCTTCGGCGCCGAACAGCGCGAGGCGGCCCGCTTCGGCCAGACCACCAGCGCCTGGCGCGCGGCCACCATCCGCACCTGGAACCGCTTCGCCGACAACGGCCTGGTGATGAACGTCCTGCTGCTGATGCTGCAGGCGTCGCTGACCGCGGTGATGGTGCGCGGCTGGGCGGCCGGCCGGTCCGAGGCCGGCGACGTCGCTTTCGCGGTGACCTCGTTCATGCTGATGGCGGGCTATCTGCGCAACTTCGGCGACATGGTGCGCATGCTGCAGAAGGGCATCGACGACCTGGCCGACGTGGCCGCCTATCATCGGCAGGACCCGCAGGTGGCCGACCGCGCCGGCGCGCCGGCCTTCCGCTCGCACCGGGGCGAGATCGCCTTCGACCACGTCACCTTCCGCTACAAGAGCCAGCCCAAGCCGGTCTACGAGGACTTCTCGCTCCGCATCGCGCCGGGCGAGCGCGTCGCCCTGGTCGGGCCGACCGGCTCGGGCAAGTCGACATTCGTGAAGCTGATCCAGCGGCTCTACGACCTGGAGGACGGCCGCGTTCTGATCGACGGCCAGGACGTCTCGGCCGTGACCCAGGCGTCCTTGCGTCAGGCCATCGCCGTGGTGCCGCAGGACCCGGCCCTGTTCCACCGCACCATCGCCGAGAACATCGCCTATGGCCGGCCGGACGCCTCGCCGGAGGATATCGTCGAGGCGGCGAAACGGGCCCGCGCCCACGACTTCGTCATGCGCCTGCCCAAGGGCTACGACACCCTGGTCGGCGAGCGCGGCGTGAAGCTGTCGGGCGGCGAGCGCCAGCGCGTGGCCATCGCCCGGGCCTTCCTGACCGACGCGCCGATCCTGGTGCTGGACGAAGCCACCTCGTCGTTGGACGTGGAGACCGAGCGCGAGGTGCAGGCCGCGACCGAGGCCCTGATGGCCGGGCGCACCACCATCGTCATCGCCCACCGCCTGTCGACCATCAGGGGCGCCGACCGCATCCTGGTGTTCTCGGGCGGCCGGGTGGTCGAGGAAGGCCGACACGGCGAGCTGGTCGCCCAGGGCGGGACCTACGCGCGGCTGAACGCGGTGGCGGAAGGGGTGGGGTAAATCTCTCCTCCCCTGCGAAGCGTTAGCGGAGCGGGGGAGGGGGACCGCCGAAGGCGGTGGAGGGGGCGAGCCGCGCTCGCCTTCGTCTGACTTTGATCAACGCTTGGAGTTCATGAGGGAGCGAACCGGTTCGCCCCCTCCACCATGCTTCGCATGGTCCCCCTCCCCCGCTTCGCAGGGGAGGAGCGAGATCACTCCACCGCCGCGATCACGTCCTTGGTGAAGCGCGCCACGTCGAACTGCTCGCCGCCGGGGCCGACGGCGTCGAAGCCGCGGCGCACGACCACCAGCTTCTTCGACGGCACGATGAAGACGTACTGGCCGCGGTTGCCGCGGGCCGCGTAGGTGCCTTCCGGCAGGCCGTCCTTGGGACCGAAGATCCAGAACTGGGCGCCGTAGCCCGGGCCCTTGTCCGGCTGGGCCGGGGCGGGGGTGGCGACGTACTTCACCCACTCCGACGGGATGATCCGCTCGCCGTTCCACACGCCGTCGTTCTGGTAGAGCAGGCCGAAGCGGGCCAGGTCGCGCGCGGTGGTCCACACCTGGCTCGACATGATGAAGTCGCCGTTCCAGTCGGTCTCCGGATAGGTGCGGCGCATGCCGATCTTCCAGAACAGCTCCTGGAACGGGAAGGCCAGGTAACGGTCGTCGTCGCCGACGGCGCTCCGCAGCGCGCGCAGGGCCAGCAGGGTGTCGTCGTTGGCGTACTGCCAGCGCGTGCCGGGCGCCGCCTCCAGCGGCTGGGCCGCGGCCTTTTCGGCCACGGTCGCGCCGCCGACGTAGATCTGGTCGGTGCGGTTGCCGGCCTTCTCGGCGTACAGGCCGCTGCCCATGTGCAGCAGGTTGGCCAGGGTGATCTGGCCGCGCGGGTCGGCGGGCTTGCGCCATTCGGGCACCGGGGCCGGTTCGTCGACCTTGAGCAGGCCGTCGCGCACGCCGATGCCGATCAGCGTGCCGGCCAGGCTCTTGCCGGCCGACCAGGTGCGCTGGGGCGTGTGCAGGTCGTAGCCCTCGCGGTAGCGCTCGGCGACGATCTTGCCGTCCTTCACGACGATGGCCGCGGTGGTCTCCGAGCCCTGGCCGTAGGTGGCGTGGTCGAAGGCCGAGGCGACCAGGGCGTCGACCGCCTTGGCCTTGGCCTTCGGCAGCTTGGCCACAGCGTCGCGGTCGCCCATCGGCCAGGCGAGGCCGTCGGTGCTGGCCGGCGCGGAGACCTTCAGGGTCGGCAGCTTGGCGATGGCGTCGGGGCCGGCCCCGATCGGCAGGGTGGTGCAGCCCAGGTTCGGGCGGAAGGCGGCGATGCGCGGCGGCATGTCCGGCGCGAACGGAACCGACACGGTCTTGGCCTCGCGGTCGATGGTCGCCGGCAGCTTGGCGATCGGCTCGCGGTATTCCGGGTAGATCAGGCCCAGGTCGTCGGCGGTGATCTGCGCTTCGCTCTGGCCGGCGTCGAAGGTCCCGCTGCACAGGAACGAGGCCTTGTAGCCGGCGACCAGGGCCGCGAAGTGGCGCGGGGTCTCCTGGGCGGCGGCGGAGCCGGCCACGAGGGCGATGACAGCGCTGGACAGCGCCAAGGTGGAAAGCCGCATTGTTGGTACGCCCCCGGACTCGATGACGGGCGCATCGGGCCTCGCCAGGGCCGGAAGGTCAAGCCGCCTCCTGCACCACCCGGGCTATTCGAACGGCGTCCGCCGCAGCGCCTCGTCCAGCGGTTCGCCCCCGTCCAGCGCCACGTCCTTCAGCCCCAGCCAGCGCGCCATGGCCGAAAGGTCGACGGCCAGGGCCGAGGCGATGGCGTCGGGGTTCACGCCCGCTTCGGCGTGCGCGGCCTTCACCCGCAGCAGGCCCGCGGCGCGGTCGGATTTCAGGTCCAGCCGGGCGGGGATGCGGTCGCCCTGCAGCCAGGGCAGGACGTAGTAGCCGTGGGTGCGCTTCTCGGCCGGGGTGTAGATCTCCAGCCGGTAGCGGAAGTCGAACAGCCGCTCGGCCCGCTCGCGCCGCCAGACCAGCGAGTCGAAGGGCGAGAGCAGGGCGGAGCCCGCCAGCTTGCGCGGCCGCCGCACGTCGGGGGCCAGGAAGGCCGGCCGGCCCCAGCCCTGCACCGTCGCGGGCTCCAGTTCGCCGGCCCCGACCAGTTCGGCGATACGGGCGCGGGCGTCGGCGACGTCCATGCGGAAGTAGTCGCGTAGGTCGCCCTCGGTCGCCACGCCCATGGCGCGCGCGGCGATGCGGATCAGTTCGCGCTGGGCGTCGGCCGGCTCGGGCGTCGGCGCGTTGGCGACCGCCGCGGGCAGCACCCGCTCGGTCAGGTCGTAGACCCGCTCGAAGCCGCGGCGGGTGGCGGTGGTGATGCGGCCGGACCAGAACAGCCACTCCATGGCCCGCTTGCCGTCGCTCCAGCCCCACCAGGCGCCGACCGCCTTGCCGCCCTCGCTGAGGTCGCCCGCCGCGATCGGGCCGCGGCCTTCGATCTCGCGCACGACCGCCGCGATGAAGTCGCGCCGCTCGGCGCCGAAGCGGGCCACGTTCCCCCAGGTGCCCTGACCGGCCTCGGCGCGGGCCATGCGCCAGCGGAACAGCGGCTGCAGCTCGACCGGGATCAGCGAGGCCTCGTGGCCCCAGTACTCGAACAGCTGCTTCCTGCGGCCCCAGGCGGCGTCTTCCAGCAGGGTCTGCGGATAGGCGCCGAGCCTGGCGAACGGCGGCAGGTAGTGCGAGCGCGCCACCGCGTTGACCGAGTCGATCTGGATCAGCCCGACCCGCTCGAACACCCGCTTAAGGTGCGCCCGCCCGGGCTCGCCCGCTGGGCGGCGCTCAGCCAGGCCCTGGGCGGCGATCGCGATTCGGCGGGCCTCGGCGCGGGAGAGGGAGACGGTCATTGGGGAGATGTAGCGCAATCCTCCCCCGAGCGAAGCGGTGGGGGAGGGGGGAGGATTAGCTACCGCGCCAGCCGCCCGTCCCTCAGGGCCGAGGCCTCGAAGGTGAAGACCACGTTCGGATCCGGCGGCTCGATGTCCTTGGAGATGTTCGGGCAGCCGATCGCCTTCAGGGCGTGGCGGATGATGTTCAGGCGCGCGGCCTTCTTGTCGTCGGCGCGCACGCAGAACCACGGGGCGTAGGCGGTGTGGGTGCGCATCAGCATCTCGTCGCGCGCGGCGGTGTAGGCGTCGAACTTCTCGACCGCGACGCCGTCCAGCGGGCTGATCTTCAGGAGTTTCAGGGGGTCTTCCCGGCGCTCCTCGATGCGCTTGGCCTGCTCCTTGCGCGAGATGTCCAGCCAGTACTTGCCCAGCCGGATGCCGGACTCGACCAGCATGCGCTCGTAGATCGGCGCGTCGCGCAGGAACTGCTCGGTCTGCTCGGGCGTGCAGAAGCCCATCACCCGCTCGACCCCGGCCCGGTTGTACCAGGAGCGGTTATAGAGCACCCACTCGCCGTCGGACGGCAGCTGCTCGCTATAGCGCTGGAACCACCACTGGGTCTTCTCGCGGTCGGAGGGCTTGGGCAGGGCCACGACCCGGGTCGAGCGCACCGAGAGGAATTCGGTGATCCGCTTGATGGTGCCGTCCTTGCCGGCGGCGTCGCGGCCCTCGAACACGCCGACCAGCTTCAGGCCCTTCTCCAAAGCCCAGACGTGGGTGCGGACCAGCTCGACCTGCAGCCGCTCCAGCGCGTCCTCGTAGGCCTCGTCGTCCTTGCGCCCCATCAGCCGGCTTTCCGGAACACGAGCTTGTAGGTCAGCGGCTTGGGCAGCTTGGAGCTGGTGACCGTGGCGGCCATGGTCATGCGCCCGTCGGCGCCGACCGAGTAGACGTTCTTGCGGGTCCCGTCGGGCGCGCCGAAGGTCTGGATCAGCTGGCCGCCGGCGATGCGGTTGCTGAGGTCGAGGACCTCGCCGTCGCGGCGCTTCCACTTCACGGTCGAGCCGTCGGCCGGGCCGACCGCCGGCGGATAGCCGTCGAAGCTGACGCTGATCTTGCCCGGCGGCAGGGTGATGCCGAGGGTCTTGTAGACCGGGTTGGTCTTCATCAGCCGGCTCTTTGCGATCGGACGGATGGCGAAGTTCATCGGGGCGATGGCCTTGTCGACGGCGGCGCCGACGTCGTCGCTGGCGGCCGCGTCGAGCGTCCAGTTTCCGACCAGCGGGTCGGCGGGCGCGGCGGCGAAGAGCAGGGGCGCGGCGGCCAGGGCGGCGAGGGCGAGGCGTCGGTCCAGCATGGCGTTCTTCCTTCGATCGACGCGGAGGGCTAAGTCGCGCGGATGATCCGTCTTCACGTCGAACCTTCGCTCAGCGCCGGCGCCCGTGTCGAGCTTCCGGCCGACCAGGCGCGCTACCTCCTGACCGTCATGCGACTCCAAACGGGCGAGGCCGTGTTGCTGTTCAACGGCCGCGACGGGGAATGGCGGGCCAGGCTGGCCGAGACCTCCAAGCGCGCCTGCGTGCTGGCGGTGGAGGAACAGACCCGCGCCCAGGCCGCCGTGCCCGACGTCGAGCTGGTCGTCGCCCTGGTCAAGCGCGGGCGGCTTGAGACCATCGTCGAGAAGGCGACCGAGCTGGGCGCCGCGCGCGTGCGGCTGGTGACCACCCGGCGCACCAACGCCGACCACACCAATGTCGGGCGGCTCCAGGCCATCGCCACCGAGGCGGCCGAGCAGACCGAGCGCCTGGACGTGCCGCAGATCCTCGCGCCGGAGAAGCTGGAGCGCCTGCTCGACGGCTGGGACGCGAACCGCCGGCTGATGTTCTGCGACGAGGCTGGCGACGACCCGCAGGTGGAGTGGGGCGGAGCGGCCGGGCGGGCTAAGCCGGCGCTCGACGCTTTGCGCGGGAACGTAAGCGCGTCCTGGGCTATACTTATCGGGCCGGAAGGCGGTTTCGATCCCGCCGAGCGGGCGCGGCTGCGCGAGCTTTCCTTCGTCACGCCGGTGACGTTGGGGCCGCGTATTCTCAGGGCGGACACGGCGGCGATTTCGGCCCTGACGCTCTGGCAGGCCGCGCTGGGCGACTGGGACTGAACTACAAGCTCTGCGTTAGGGGCTTGAGCCGGTCGCCTGTTCCGCCCATGTACCGGCGACTGTTGCAATTACGGCGGAGGCGCGAAGCTTCCTCGCCATCTGGGAGTCCGAATTCATGGCCGATGTCGTGCTGGACGACCGCCCGCTGGTCTTCGAGGACCTGGTGGCCTACCTGGCCAAGGGTTCCAAGCCGCGGGACGAATGGCGGATCGGCGCCGAGCACGAGAAGTTCGGCTTCCGGCTGAAGGACTTCCGTCGCCCGGCCTATGAGGGCCCGGACGGCATCCACGCCATGCTGCAGGGGCTGACCCGGTTCGGCTGGACACCGGTGTCCGAGGGCGGCCACGTGATCGCGCTGGAGCGCGGCAAGGCGTCGGTGACGCTCGAGCCCGGCGGCCAGTTCGAACTGTCCGGCGCGCCGCTCAGCGACATCCACGAGATCTGCGACGAGACCGGCAGTCACCTGCGTGAGGTGAAGGCGGTGGCCGACGAGATCGGCCTGGGCTTCATCGGCCTGGGCTTCGACCCGATGTGGCGGCGCGAGGACGTGCCGATCATGCCCAAGGGCCGCTACGACATCATGCGCGCCTACATGCCCAAGAAGGGCACGCTGGGCCTCGACATGATGCTGCGCACCTGCACGGTGCAGACCAACCTCGACTTCGGCTCCGAGGCCGACATGGTCGAGAAGTTCCGCGTCGGCCTGGCCCTGCAGCCGATCGCCACCGCCCTGTTCGCCAATTCTCCGTTCACGGAAGGAAAGCCGAACGGCTTCCTGACCTTCCGCGCCAACGTCTGGACCGACACTGATCCGGACCGCACCGGCATGCTGGACTTCGTGTTCAAGGAGGGCTTCGGCTTCGAGGCCTATGCGCGCTACGCGCTGAAGGTGCCGATGTACTTCGCCAAGCGCGACGGCAAGTACATCGACCTGTCGGGGCGCAGCTTCGAGGCCTTCATGAAGGGCGAGCTGGCCGAGCTGCCGGGCGAGCGCCCGACCCTGAAGGACTGGGCCGACCACCTAACCACCCTGTTCCCGGAAGTCCGCCTCAAGAACTACCTCGAGATGCGCGGGGCCGACGCCGGCCCGTGGAGCCGCATCTGCGCCCTGCAGGCGTTCTGGACGGGCGTCATGTACGACGCCGACGCCCAGGCCGCCGCCTGGGACCTGGTGAAGGACTGGCCGATCGAAGCGCACGAGCAACTGCGCCGCGACGTCACCCGCCTGGGCCTGAAGGCGGTGGTGAACGGCCGCAGCGTCCAGGACATCGCCAAGGACGTGCTCGACATCTCCCGCCACGGCCTGCGCCGCCGCGCCCGCTTCCACGCCGGCCTGGTCGACGAGACCGGCTATCTGTCGGAGCTGGACGAGATCGCCGAGAGCGGCATGACCGCCGCCGACCGCCTGCTGGAGCGCTACCACGGCGCCTGGAACGGCGACGTGACCAAGGTCTACGGCGAGTTCGCGTACTGAGCCTCTGAGTAGCCCTCGTCCTGAGCTTGTCGAAGGACGAGGGCGGCTCCGCCAAGCGTAGCCCTACGGGAAATCCCTGAATGTGCGCCTCGGACGCCGCCGCCTAAGCAGGTGGTGCGCCGAGGCCCGTCCACGTTCGGACGGACCGGCGCGGGGAGCTGCGGCGATGTCCTACGCGACGATGTACGAAATCCTGGTCCTGGCCGTGTTCGCGGCCTTCATGGGCGCGCTGGCCTACGCCCGCTTCATCACCCAGCGCCCGGCGCGCAAGCCGCGCGAAATCTCCAAGCGCTGAACCCGGAGATCCCGGGCCGCCGCCGGCACTGGACATCGCCGCGCACCCGAAATACGCCGACGCTTGATCGTATCTGCGTTACGCGAGGGGGCTCGGCGTGAAGCGTGTTGCTGTTCTGGCGCTTTTGGTGACCTTGGCGGGCTGCGGCCCGAAGGCTCCGGAGGCTGAGGTGTCGCTGGCCGAGGCCCGGAGCGGACTGGTGGCCCGCGCCGAAGCCGAGCATGCGCCGGGCGCGCCTGCGCCCGTTCCGCCGGCCGAGATCTTCAGCCTGGTGCGCTATCCCGCCCAGCCCGGGCTGCTCTCCGCCTATGTCACGCCGTCGCCGGGCGACGGAGCCCGGCATCCAGCGATCATCTGGATCACCGGGGGCGACAGCAACACCATCGACGACCTCTGGCACGAGGCGGACCCGAGCAACGACCAGACCGCGGCGGCCTACCGCAAGGCCGGGATCGTCATGATGTTCCCCTCCCTGCGGGGCGGGAACGACAATCCCGGGCGGCGCGAAGGCTTCTACGGCGAAGTCGACGACGTCCTCGCCGCGGCGGACTACCTGTCCAAGCTGGATTACGTCGACCCGAACCGGATCTACCTGGGCGGGCACAGCACCGGCGGGACGCTGGTGCTGCTGACCGCGGAGTACTCCGACCGTTTCCGCGCGGTGTTCTCGTTCGGGCCGACCGACGACGTCGCCGGCTACGGCGGCGCCTACCTGCCGGGCGGGCTCACGGCCGCCGACATGCGGTTGCGGTCGCCGATCTACTGGACGGCCTCGATCAGGTCGCCCGTGTTCGTGTTCGAGGGCGACGGCCAGGGCAATGCGAGCGCCGTGACCGCCCTGCAGGCGGCCTCCCGCGGCGACCTGGCGCGCTTCTACCTGGTGAAGGGTGGCGACCACTTCAGCGTGCTGGCCCCGACCAACGCCCTGATCGCCGCCAAGGTCCTGGCCGACACCGGTCCGCAGACGAACCTGAGCTTCACCCAAGACGAGCTCGACAAGCCGTTCGCGAGCGCCGGCTAGACCGGCGAACGCTCCACCAGCGGCAGCAGGCGCGAGTCCTCCAGCGCCGCGGTGCGGTGGCCGATGCCGGCCAGGTAGGCGGCGTCCGACGCGAAGGCCAGGAAGCTCTGCAGGCTGGACTGGCGCACCAGCATGGCGGCGTCCCAGCGCTCGTCCGCAGGCCCGATCAGGAACGGCCCGCCGTCGCCGTAGAACAGCAGATCGCCGCCGCTCGCCTTCAGGAAGGGCAGGGTGTGGCGCACATAGCGGTCGAAGGCTTCGGCGCCGCTGATCGGGGCGGCCGGCGCCAGCTCCGGCGTGGCGGCGTAGTCCGCGACCGCGCGAAAGCGCATCAGGTTCAGCATGACCACCGGACCTGCGACCCCGCGCGTGAACAGGGCGCGTCCGGCGGATTCGGTCGGTTCGAGGTGGGGCGTGGCGGCGGTCATGGCGGTTCCTCACAGCTTTCTGCCGTCAATATCGCCCGGGTAAATTGACTGCAATGGTTTCATCCGGGTAGAACCCTGCCGAACTTCACGGAGCCGGGCTGATGGACGCCGCCGATCGAAGGGCCGCCGCCGCGGCCTACAAGGAGCGCAAGACCGCCGCCGGCGTGTTCGCCGTCCGCTGCGCCGCCACCGGCCAGGTCTGGGTCGGCGAGAGCCGCCACCTGGCCACCCAGCAGAACGGCCTGTGGTTCTCGCTGAAGCACGGCAGCTGCATGAACCGCGACGTGCAGGCGGCGTGGACGGCGCATGGCGAGGACGTCTTCAGCTTCGAGCCGCTGGAGCAGCTGGACGCCGACGTCTCCGCCTACATGATCCGCACCGCGCTGAAGGAGCGTTCCGCGGCCTGGCGGGAGAAGCTGGCCGCCGCGCGGCTCTAGGCCGTCTCGATCGCCTGGCTGGGGTCGAGCACGTGCACGCCGATGTCGTCGACGCCCAGGCCCGAGATCCTGTTGACGTAGGCGATCACGCCGGCGCGGGTCTCGACGTCGAAGCCCATGAAGCTGCGCACGCCGCCGGCGTTGCCGTTGCTCCAGAAGAGGGTGCGCTCGGCCGGGCGGATCCTCCGCCAGCCGATCGCCATGCGGATGTCCGGCGCGTCGCCGGGACGGTCGGTCGTCAGCATCGCCGCCGCCGCCTGGGCCAGCGGCGTCTTCGCCTCGCCGGTCCACAGCCGCAGGAACTTCGCCATGTCCTGCAGGGTGGAGAACAGGCCGCCGGCCGGCGCCAGCGCGCCGAGCTCCCACGGACGGGCCGGCTTGAACTCGAGGTCGTAGCCCGGGATCGCGCGCCGGCGCATGTCGGCCGTGGGCGTCAGGGTCGTCTCGTGCATGCCCAGCGGACCCAGGATGCGGCTCTGCAGCAGCTCGGCGTAGCTGCGGCCCAGGCGGTGGGCCAGCGCGTCGCCCAGCAGGCCGTAGTCGAAGTTGGAATACTGGAAAGCCGCCCCCGGCGCGCGCGTGAGGCGCACCAGGGCGAGGTCGGCGTGCAAGTCGGCCTCGGAGTAGCCGGCGTACGGGTCGTCCTGGCTGCGGTCGACGCGGCTGGCCGGGCGCAACGGCAGGCCGCTGGTGTGGGTGGCCAGATCGAGCAGGGTGGCTTCCCGGCCCTCGAACGCGATCGGCGGACCCGGCAGGTGCTTCGACAGGGGATCGTCCAGCGCGACCTCGCCGCGGCGGACAGCGTCGGTCAGCAGCAGGGCGGTGAAGATCTTGGTCAGGGACGCGATCTGGAAGACCGTGTCGGCGCCGGGCCGGCGCGGATCGTCGAGGCTGAAGCGCCCATAGCTGGACACCTCGAGCCGGCCGGCGCGGATCACGCCGACCGCGGCGCCGGTGCCCTGTTTCTCGTCGGCCACGCGACGGCGCAGCGCCTCGACGAGCTCGGGCGAGCCGTCCTTGGCGCGCGCGCTTCCGGCGAAGGCGAGGCTGGCTCCGGCGGCCAGCAGCGCGCGGCGATCAAACAACGGACTCAAACGGACTTCCCCCGAACCGACCCGGCCAAAGTCGCGACTGCGCGAAGCCTGTCAATCGCTGGCGGTCTGGTCGCACGCCGGTCTATGAGGGGCGCGTGCAGCGGGAGCGGATCATGAGCGGCAAGATCTACGTCGGCGTCGGCGGCTGGACCTTCGAGCCCTGGCGGGGGCCGTTCTATCCGGACGGCCTGGCCCAGAAGCGGGAGCTGGAATACGCGTCGCGCCAGCTGACCTCGATCGAGATCAACGGCACCTACTACTCCACCTTCAAGCCCGACAGCTGGATGAAGTGGGCGTCCGAGACGCCCGACGGCTTCGTGTTTTCGGTGAAGGCCAGCCGCTACTGCACCAACCGCAAGGTGCTGGCCGACATGGGCGAGTCGATGGACCGCTTCCTGTCCCAGGGGCTGACCGCGCTGGGCGACAAGCTGGGGCCGATCAACTGGCAGTTCATGGGCACCAAGAAGTTCGACGCCGAGGACTTCGAGGGCTTCCTGAAGCTGCTGCCCAAGGAGAAGGACGGGGTGCGCCTGCGCCACGCGCTGGAGGTCCGCAACCCCAGCTTCGACACCCAGGCCTTCTACGACCTGGCCGCCAAGTACGGCGCGGCCATCGTCTACGCGGTCGACGACGAGGAGCCGAACTGGCCGCGCATCGACCAGCCCACCGCCGACTTCACCTACGCCCGGCTGATGTCCAGCCGCGAGGACGAGCCGACCGGCATGACCGGCGAAGAGCTGGACGCGGCGGCGAAGCAGGCCGAGGGGTGGGCGAAGCGCGGCGACGTGTTCGCCTACTTCATCTCCGGCGCGAAGGTGCGCAATCCGTCGGCGGCCAAAGCCTTGATCGAGCGGGTCGGCCGGCCCGCATGACGAGAAATTAATGTAAGCGGCCGGGCGGTTCCCCCGTAGCGTGCAAACAGCAACGCTTGGAGAACCGTCCGTGATCCCCGTGAAAGGCTACGCCGCGTTCGACGCCGAGACCCCGCTCAAGCCGTGGTCGTTCGAGCGGCGCGAGCCGGATCCGGGCGAGGTGCTGATCGACATCCGCTGGTGCGGGGTCTGTCACTCCGACGTGCACCTGGTGAAGAACGACCTGGGCGGCACGCGCTATCCGCTGGTCCCCGGCCACGAGATCGTCGGCACGGTGGCCAAGGTGGGCGAGGGCGTGACGCGCTTCCGCCCCGGCGACCGGGTGGGCGTGGGCTGCATGGTCGACTCCTGCCGCCACTGCGACGAGTGCGCGGAAGGCCTGGAGCAGTATTGCGACCACATGGTCCCGACCTACGGCGGGACCGACAAGCACGACCAGCCGACCCAGGGCGGCTATTCCACCAAGATCACCGTCGACCAGGACTTCGTCCTGACCATCCCGGCCGCCATTCCGCTGGAGAAGGCCGCGCCGCTCTTGTGCGCGGGGATCACCACCTGGTCGCCGCTGAAGCATTGGAAGGCCGGGCGCGGCACGCGGGTGGCGGTGATCGGCTTAGGCGGCCTCGGCCACATGGCGGTGCAGCTGGCCGTGGCGCTGGGCTGCGAGGTGACGGTGATCTCCACCTCCGACCGCAAGAAAACCGACGCCCAGCGGTTCGGGGCGCACGACTTCCTGATCTCGAAGGATCGCGACGCCATGCGCGCCGCGCGCGGCCGCTTCGACCTGATCCTCAACACCGTCTCGGCCGCGCACGAGATCGGCCAGCACGTGGGCCTGCTGGCCCGCGACGGGACCATGGTGATGCTGGGCCTGACCACCGAGGCCCTGCACGTCAACGCCCTGCCGCTGATCGCGCGGCGGCGCAGCGTGGCCGGCTCGCTGATCGGCGGCGTCCGCGAGACCCAGGAGATGCTGGACTTCTGCGCCGAGCACGGCATCGCCGCCGAGGTCGAGACCATCCGGCCCGACGGAATCAACCAGGCCTACGAGCGGATGCTGAAGAGCGACGTGCGCTACCGCTTCGTGATCGACCTGTCGGCCATGTGACCGGTCGCGCGACACCTCGCCGCTTGGCGCAAGGCCGCACCCGCCTTAAGGGTACTTGCTTGTAAACCCTTACAGTGCGTGATCTCATCCCGCGCTTATGGGGGGCGGCCGTGGGTGTAAATCTCTGCGCCGCCTTGGGAAACGCGAAGGTCGCGCATGAATAATATCGTCATCCTGGTCGGGCTGGTGATCACCCTGGTGACAGGGATCCCCGTCCTGATGCAGATCCTACGGAACCATCCGAAGGGCCTGATCATCCTGTTCTTCGCCGAGATGTGGGAGCGCTTCTCCTACTACGGCATGCGCGGGATCCTGATTTTCTATCTCACCCAGCACTTCCTGTTCGACGACAAGTTCTCGAGCAACCAGTACGGCTCCTACACCTCGCTGGTGTACCTGCTGCCGCTGCTGGGCGGCTTCGTCGCCGACCGTTTCCTGGGCACCCGCAAGGCCGTGGCGTTCGGCGCCCTGCTGCTGGTGTTCGGCCACCTGCTGATGGGCGCCGAAGGCGACCCGGCCAAGCAGCACCTGACCTATGCGGGCCAGCAGTTCGAGATGCAGCTGGAAGGCCGCGGCGCCGATCGCCAGGTGCACATCGTGGTCGACGGCAAGCCCTTCGAGTACAAGGCCAGCCCCGACGGCGGCCTGGAGATCCAGGGCCTGCCTGAAAACGCCTCGCTGCCGCGCGTGCTGCCCAAGGGCGAGTTCAAGCTGACCGAGACCCGGGACCCGCTCTACGTCAACATCTTCTACCTGGCGCTGTCGCTGATCATCATGGGCGTCGGCTTCCTGAAGCCGAACATCTCCACCATCGTCGGCCAGCTCTATCCCGAGGCCGACCCGCGTCGCGACTCCGGCTTCACCCTCTACTACTACGGCATCAACCTCGGCGCGTTCTGGGCCTCGGCGCTCTGCGGCTACCTGGGTCAGAACGTCGGCTGGTGGGCGGGCTTCGGCCTGGCCGGCGTCGGCATGCTGGCCGGCTACGTCGTGTTCGTGCTCGGCAAGCCGCTGCTGCAGGGCAAGGGCGAACCGCCGAACCCGGAACAGCTGAAGAAGCCGCTGGTCGGCCCGATCAACCGCGAATACCTGATCTACATCCTCGGCCTGCTGGGCGTGGGCGTGGTCTGGCTGCTGGTCCAGCGCAACGACTGGGTCGGCATGGCCCTGGGCGCCGGCATCGTCGCTTCGCTGGCCGCGATCGTCTTCATCCTGATGTTCGTCTGCAAGAACTGGATCGAGCGCCAGCGCATGCTGCTGGCCATGGTGCTGATCTTCGGCGCGGTGGTGTTCTTCACCCTGTTCGAACAGGCCGGCACCTCGCTCAACCTGTTCGCCGACCGCAACGTCGACCTGAACATCACCCAGGCTCCGATGGTGCTGTTCAACGGCCTGCTCACCTTCGCCACCGACGCGCAGCTGAAGGCGGCCGGGATCACCCTGTCGAACGGCATGTTCACGCCGACCGGCATCTGGATCGACTCCCAGATCACCGCGGCCCAGACCCAGTCGTTCAACGCCGGCTTCATCCTGATCTTCGCCCCGATCTTCGCGGCCCTGTGGGCCTTCCTGGGCCGGCGCAACAAGGATCCGAACCCGGTGCTGAAGTTCGGCCTGGGCCTGCTGCAGGTCGGCCTCGGCTTCCTGGTGATGGTGTGGGCCGCCAACACCGGCCTGGTCAGCGACGCCTTCCGCATGCCGCTGATGATGCTGGGCCTGCTCTACATGCTGCACACGACCGGCGAGCTCTGCCTGTCGCCGGTGGGCCTGTCGGAGATCACCAAGCTGTCGGTGGCCTCGGTCGTCTCCTTCATGATGGCCGTGTGGTTCCTGTCGAGCTCCATCGCCCAGTACGTCGGCGGCTGGATCGCCGGCATGGCTGGCACCGAGACCGTCGGCGGCCAGGTGCTGGACCCGAAGCTGGCGCTGGAGACGTCGCTGAACGTCTTCGAGATGCTCGGCTACTGGGGCGTGGGCTTCGGCGTCGCCTTCCTCGTGATCAGCCCCTTCATCAAGAAGTGGGCCCATGGGGCGGACGCCGGCTCCGGCCCGGCCGGCCACTAAGGGCGAAAGGGGCGGTCCGCCGCCCCGATCCCGCAAACGCTGAAGGGCGGCGCGCAAGCGCCGCCCTTTTTCGTTGCGCAAACGAAAAGGGCGGGCGACGTCGCCGTCGCCCGCCCTTGATTGGCCGCTCGCGGATTCGGCCTCAGCCGCCGAAGGTGCGCCGCACGCGGAAATAGACGAACGGGTCGAAGTCCAGGTCCTGGTCGGCGACGTAGGACAGCGCGCCGCCGGCCCGCGCGCCGGTCGGGCAGACGTCGGCGGCGCAGTCGTAGACCCGCCGGATGGTGCGGTAGTCGCGCGAGTCCAGGTTCTGGGCCTCCAGCCGGAGGGACAGGTTCGGCCGCAGCCGGTACTCCACGAAGGCGGTGTACCAGGCCCCCAGCTCGATGGTCCGGACCTCGTTGACGTTGAAGGAGGTGAACTCCTTGGCGAGGTAGGCGTCGATCCCCCAGTTCAGCTTGTGCAGCGGCAGGTCCTGGGTGAAGTGCAGCTCGCCGGTCAGCGGCGGCTGGTCGGAGATGCGCCGATCCTCGCCGGTGGTCGGGTCGCTCACCGACGACCAGCTCCAGGTCGCCGCCGCCTTCAGCAGGCCGCCCTTCACCGCCAGTCGCTCCAGCGGCAGGGTCAGGCTGACCTGCACCTGGTCGCTGGTCCCGTCGCCCAGGTTGCCGGCCGCGTCGAACACCTCGTCCGGCTCGGGCGCTACGCCGTCGCCGATGGCCACCGGCACCCGGTCGACCACGTCCTCGATCGCCTGGTGGCGGAGCGTCAGCACCGCCGCGCCGTCCTTCCAGAACCGGCGCTCGTAGGCCGCCTCGTAGGTCCAGGACTGCTCCGGGGCCAGTTCGCGCGCGCCGGCGCTGGTGACGCCGGTGGAGGCGCTGAGCGAGGAGACGAAGTCGCCGAAGTCGAGCTGGCCGACTTCGCGCTCGACCCGCAGGCGCAGCTGGTTGCGGTCGTCCGGCGACCAGGAGGCGACCAGGCGCGGCTTGGGATAGACGAACGAGCTCTCGGCCCCGCCGTAGCTGGTCTGGCTGATCTTCGAGACCTCCACCCGCGCGCCGGCCTCGACCGTCAGGGTCTTGCCGGGTTTCCAGGCGCTGGACAGGAAGCCCTCGCCGCGCAGCTCCTCGACGCGCACGTTCTCGTCGCCGAGGTCCACCGGCGCGCCGCCGACCGTCATGGCCACCGTGCTGTCGAGGAAGTTGAAGGCCGCCTCTGCGCCCCACTCGAACGACAGGGCGTCGGACTTGCGGAAGCGCACCACGCCGCGCGCGATGCTCTCGCCG
Source organism: Caulobacter sp. 17J65-9 (assembly GCF_010975005.1). Lineage (GTDB taxonomy): Bacteria > Pseudomonadota > Alphaproteobacteria > Caulobacterales > Caulobacteraceae > 17J80-11. The sequence continues at coordinate 18,114 of NZ_JAAIVC010000038.1, forward strand.
GCGCGCGCGTCCTCGGTGAAGCGCACGTCGCCGGGCGCGGTCTGGTGCAGCAGGTAGGCGCTGTCGCGCAGCTGCTGGATCAGCACCGTCTGCAGTTCGGTGCGCGGCCCCAGCGCGTGGTCGTACTGCAGGCCCAGTTCGCCATTGATCTGATCATTGTCCTGGCTGGACAGGGCCAGCTGCGGCGAGGGGAGGGTACGCGCCTCGTCCATGCTCCAGCCCCAGCTGTCGTACTCCAGAGTGGCGTTGGCGCTCAGCTTGCCGCCCGCCAGCGGGGTCTGGAAGCCGCCCTTCAGCCGCGCGCCGTCGGCGCCGGCCGTCTCGTCGCGCCAGGCGCGCTCGATCTCGGCGCCGCCGGGGCCGTAACGGACGCGCGGGCCCTCGCCGGCGTCGTCGTCGACATTGGTGTAGGCCAGCAGCGACCCTTCCAGCCGCTTGCCGTCCCAGGTGCGCGAGCCTTCCAGGCGGAGCGCCGGGGTGACCCGGCCGTCCGGATAGTACTGCGTGCCCAGCGCGATCAGGCCGCGGGCGCCCGCGCCCTTCTTGCGGATCACGTTGGCCAGCACGGTCTGGCCCTGCATGTCCACGCCGGGCGCGCCGCCGCGGATCAGTTCGATGCGCTCCACCTGCGAGGCGGGAATGCGGGTCAGCAGGTCGTCCAGGCGGTCGCGCTTGCTGGCCGGGCGTTCGCCGTCGATCAGCACGTTGCCGGCCGCGCCGGCGAAGCCGCGCACCGAGTCGCCGGCGTCGAAGGTGAAGCCCGGCAGCCGCTTGACCATGTCCATGGCCGTGTTCGGCCGGGCGTCGGAGAAGTAGGCCGGCTCGAACGCGATCACGCCTTGGGCGGCCTCGGCCGACGGGGTGTCGGCGGCCTGGGCGTGAGCCTGGGTCGCGGCCGCGGCGAGGGCCACGGCCAGAATGGTGCGCTTCAACTGAAATCCCCCCGAAGCCGGCCCCAACCGGCTACTTCGGCGCAAGTAATGCCCCGAGCTTCACCGGAGGCGCCAGTCGTTCCGCGCTCGGATATGCGATCGCGGTTCGCTGAGCGCGTGCGCCGGGCAAAAAGAAAGGGGCGGCGCTCGGGCGCCGCCCCTTTCAGGTGGTCGCGTCGTTTCGGACGCGGCTCAGAAGGTCCGGCGCACGCGCACGTAGGCGCGCAGTTGCGATTGGGTGGTGAAGCTCTCGACCCCGGCGACCGAGCCGGTGTCGCGCGGCGCGTCGTAGACCGTGCGCTGGCGGGTGAACTCGAACGGATCCAGGTTGTCGACCTCGAACAGGAAGCTGGTCTTGCCGTCCGGCTTCCATTCGACGAAGGCGCTGTAGAAGTTCCAGATGTCGAGGTGCTGGATCTCGTTGTAGCGCCAGTAGGTCTCCTCCCAGCCGCCGAACCAGCCCATGCCCCAGGTCAGCTTCAGGTCCGGCAGGTCCTGGCGGAAGTTGACCTCGGTGGACTGCGGACGCAGGCCCGAGATCGGACGCTTCTCGCCGGTGGTCGGGTCGGTGACCTCGCTGTCGTTCAGCGTGTAGTTCACCTTCAGTTCGCCGCCCTTCACCCGCAGCTTGTCGAGCGGCAGGGTGAGGTCGACCTGCATGGAGTTGTTCACGCCGTCGCCGATGTTGCCGGGGCCGTCGAAGACGCCGATCACGTCGGGATCGGTGCCGGCGTCCGGACCGTCGGGGCCCAACTGCTCGATCGGCACGCGGTCGATGGCGTCGGTGATCTGCTGGTGGCGCAGGGTCAGGACCAGGGCGCCGTCGCCCCAGAAGTGGCGCTCGTAGGCTGCCTCGTAGACCCAGGTCTTGTCGGGCACCAGGCTGGCGTTGCCCGAGGTGAAGGTGCCGCCGCCCAGGCCGTTGGACAGGTTGGCGGAGGCGACGAAGTCGCCGAAGTTCAGCTGGCCGACCTCGCGTTCGACCCGCAGGCGCAGCTGGTTTTCCTCGTTCGGCGACCAGGTCGCGAGCACCCGGGGCTTCGGATAGAAGAACGACTCTTCCTTCTCGACCGTCACGCCCAGGCCCGTGGCCGTGCTGCTGATGGTCGAGCTCTCGAACCGGGCGCCGGCCTCGACGGCGAACTGCTTGGACGGACGCCAGTTGGCCTGGGCGAACACCTCGCCGCGGCGTTCCTCGGCGCGCACGTCGGCCGAGGGCAGGGGGATGTCGCCGCCGTTCTCGGCGTAGCGGACCTGGCTCTCACGGAAGTTGAAGGCAGCCTCGCCGCCGCCCTCGAAGGTCAGGGTCGGCGACTTCTGGAAGCGCAGCACGCCGCGGACGATCGTCTCGCCGGTCTCGGAGTCCGACGTGAAGTAGGAGTTGTCGGGCGCGCTCACGAAGCTGGAGCCGTAGGTGTTGTCGCCCAGCTTCTGCAGCGCCAGGGTCTCCAGCGACAGCCGCTCGCTGAGCGGGCGGTCGTAGTTGACCCCGATCTCGACGCTCTTGTTGATCGACTTCTCGACCACGTCGGTCTTGGACGACGAGGTGTAGAAGTGGTCCTCGTATTTGAAGTCGTTGCTGGCCAGGGCGACGTTGCTGCGGAATTCGCCGCCAAACAGCGGGGTCTTGATCGACGCCTTGGCGCCCAGCGGGCCGCCGTCGCCTTCGGTGAAGGCTTCCTGCTGGCCGGTCACCGCGCCGCTCCCGTCGCGGAAGGTGCGCTGGCCGTGGCCGACCGAGTCGTCCATCGACACGCCGCGCGACAGCTGGCCTTCGATGGTGGTGTCGCCGCTGCGGCGGGTGAACTCGTAGCGCAGGGCGGGCAGCATCTTGCCGGTGCCGAAGAAGATGTGGCTGCCGATCGCGCCGGTCTGCTGGAAGGAGTCGGCCTTCTTGCGGATCACGTTGGCGATCACGTTGCGGCCCTGCATGTCGATGCCGGGGGCGCCGCCACGGATCAGCTCGATACGCTCCACGTCGGCCGCCTGGATGCGGCTGAGCACGTCGCTCAGCGCCTCGGCCTTGCTGGTCGGACGCTTGCCGTCGATCAGCACGTTGCCGGCGGCGCCGGCGTAGCCGCGCACCTGCGCGCCGTTGTCGAAGCTGAAGCCCGGGATCCGGTTGATCATGTCCCAGGCCGAGTTCGGACGGGATTCCGTGAAGAACTCAGGCGGATAGACCGTGACCCCCTGGGTCGCGGCCGGCGCGGCGGCGTCCGCGGTCTGGGCGTAGGCGGGCGCTGCGGCGGCCGCCGCGAGCGCGGCGAGCATGAAGATGCGCTTCAATTTGGGTCCCCCGTGGGAGCCGCTCTGGGGCGGCTTTTGATGTTTCTTGGCGTGAGAGGTGGTGGGCCCGGCGGTTCAGCCGCCGAGGGTTTTGCGGACGCGGATGTAGAAGACGTGGCCGAAGTTCAGGTCGCGGCGGTCGCGGTAAGCGAGCGGGGCGGTGTCGCGCGGGCCGTCCCAGACCTCCTGGACCTGGGTCAGGGGGCGACGGCCGAAGTTGCCGAGCTCGCCGCGGATGCTCAGGTCGGAGCGCGGCTTGTACTCGGCGTAGAGCACGCCCCAGGTGCCCAGGTCGGTGGTGTCGATCCGGTCGAGCTTGAAGTACTGCTCGCGCCAGCTGGTGAAGACGTCGACGCCCCAGGTCGTCTTCAGCCGGGTCACGTCCTGGCTGAAGTGCAGTTCGCTGTCGAAGGGATGCTGGCCGGAGATGCGGCGGGTCTCGCCGGTGGTCGGGTCGACCACTTCGGACGCGCGCCAGGTGCCGTCGCCGCGGAACAGGCCGCCTTTGATCCCAAGCCGGTCCAGCGGCAGGTTCAGGCTGAGCGAGACCTCGTCGTTCTTGCCCTTGCCGATGTTGCCGGGCGCGTCGAACACGTCGAGCACGTCCGGATCGGAGTCGGCGTCCGGGCCGTCGGGGCCCAGCACTTCGACGGGCACGCGGTCGATCACGTCCGACAGCTCGGCGTGGCGCAGGGTCAGGGTGATCGCCCCGTCCTTCCAGAAGCGGCGCTCATAGGCGGCCTCGACCACCCAGGCCTGGCCCGGCTCGATGTCCGGGTTGGCCACGCCGATGCCGGAGGTCGCCAGGTTGGCGTTGGCGACGAAGTCGTTGAAGTTCAGCTGGTCGACCTCGCGTTCGACGCGGAAGCGCAGCTGGTTGTTCTCGTTGGGCGACCAGGTCGCCACGGCGCGGGGCTTCGGGAAGACCAGGGTCTTCTCCAGCTCCACGTCGCCCTCGGACGAGATGGTCGAGGTCTCGACCCGCAGGCCGGCCTCCAGGGTGAGCACGGGCGAGGGCCGCCAGGTGCCGGCGCCGAACACCTCGGCGCGCTTTTCGGTGACGCGCACGTCGGCGGCCGGCAGCGGGATGTCCGTCCCGTCGACCGAGAAGGAGGTCTCGCTTTCCTGCCAGTTGTAGGCGACCTCGCCGCCGGCCTCGTAGGACAGCGTGTCCGACTGCTTGAAGCGCAGCACGCCGCGCGCGACGCTCTCGCCGGACAGCCGCTCCAGCTCGAAGCGCTGCTGCGAGCCGTCGTTGAAGTTCGAGACGTAGTCGATGTTGCGGAGCTGCTGCAGGCCCACCGCCTCGATCGAGGTGCGCGGACCCAGGTTGCGGCTGTAGCGCACCCCGACTTCGCCCTGCAGCTTGTCCTGGACGTCGTGCTCGATCTCGTCGGCGCCGGGCAGGCGGTCGACCGAGTCGTAGAAGAAGCCTTCGCCCAGGACCATGACGTTGGCGCGCAGCTTGCCGCCGGCCAGCGGCGTCTCGAAGGCGGCGGTGCCGACCGACTGCCAGCCGTCGCCCTCGGTGTCCGGGTAGGACTGCAGCAGGACGTTGCCGTCGGCGTCGGTGCGGACGCGCGGGCCGTCGCCGGCCCCGTCGTCGAGGAACTCCGCCACCACGAACGAGCCCTCGAGGGTCTTGTCGTCCCAGCGGCGGGTGCTCTCCAGGCGCAGCGCCAGGTGGTCGCGACCGTCCTCGGTCAGGGTGTTGGACACGCCGATCAGGCCGGTGAAGCCGCTGCCCTTCTTGCGCACGACGTTGACCAGCACGGTCTGGCCTTGCATGTCGATGCCGGGCGCGCCGCCGCGGATCAGCTCGATGCGCTCGACCTGGCTGGCCGGGATGCGGCGGATGATGCTTTCCAGGTTGTCGGTCTTGCTGGCCGGGCGCTCGCCGTCGATCAGCACGTTGCCGGCCGCGCCGCCGAAGCCGCGCACGTTGTCGCCGCCGTTGAAGCTGAAGCCCGGCAGGCGGGTGATCATGTCCATCGCCGTGTTCGGCCGCGCCTCGGTGAAGAAGGACGACGGGTAGGCGATCACACCCTGCGCGGCGTCTTGGCCGGCGGCCGGGGCGGGGGCTGACGTCTCAGTGGCCTGTGCGTGAGCCTGGCTCGCGACCGCCATAGCCATGGCGGCCACCCACATCGACGTTTTCATACTGTCCCCCTCGAACTTTCGCCCGCAGGGTGAACAGCGAAGCTACTGAAGCTCCAATTAAATGCCGGAAAGGTTGATTAAATCGGTGCAATCTTCTCAGAGACATCTGAGGAATTGCTTGTACGGCAAGGCTTCGTCGAATTTCCGACTTGGCGCGCCACCGCGGGGGCGCCGACTTGTCGCACCCGGCCGCGGACAATTTTCGGGCTAGCTGCGCGCCGCGCTCGCCCTGCGGACGCAAAAAAGGGGCGCCCAGCCGGGCCGGGCGCCCCTTCGAGATTCACGGCACGATGTTCGCGGATCAGACCGCGGTGCCGCCCACGGTCAGGCCGCCGATCTTCAGCGACGGCTGGCCGATGCCGACCGGCACGCCCTGGCCGGCCTTGCCGCAGACGCCCACGCCCGGGTCGAAGGCGAAGTCGTCGCCGATCATCTGCACCTTGGTCAGCACGGTGGGGCCGTCGCCGATCAGGGTCGCGCCCTTCACCGGGCGGGTCACCTTGCCGTCCTCGATCAGGTAGGCCTCGGTGCACTGGAACACGAACTTGCCGTTGGTGATGTCCACCTGGCCGCCGCCGAAGTTGACGGCGTAGAGGCCCCGCTTGGTGGAGCTGATCATGTCGGCCAGCTTGTCGCGGCCGCCCTCCATCAGCGTGTTGGTCATGCGCGGCATGGGCATGTGGGCGAAGGACTGGCGCCGGCCGTTGCCGGTCGGGGCCATGCCCATCAGCCGCGCGCTCATGCGGTCGTGCATGTAGCCGACCAGAATGCCGTCCTCGATCAGCACGGTGCGGTTGGTGGGCGTGCCTTCGTCGTCGACCGACAGCGAGCCGCGGCGGTTGGGGACGGTGCCGTCGTCGACGATGGTCACGCCCGGCGCGGCCACCCGCTGGCCGATCTTGCCGGAGAAGGCCGACGTGCCCTTGCGGTTGAAGTCGCCCTCCAGGCCGTGGCCGACCGCCTCGTGCAGCAGCACGCCCGGCCAGCCGGGCCCGAGCACCACGTCCATCTCGCCGGCCGGGCAGGGCACGGCGTCCAGATTGACCATGGCCTGGCGCAGGGCCTCGTCGACCTGGTCGCGCCAGCGGTCCGGCGTGATCCAGGCCTCGAAGCCGGTGCGGCCGCCCGCGCCCGTGTAGGCGCTCTCGCGCTTGCCGTCGCGCTCGACCGTGACCGACACGTTGACCCGCACCAGCGGGCGCACGTCGCGCACGCGGCGGCCGTCGGCGCGCAGGATCTCCACCGAGCGGCGCTCGCCGGCGATCGAGGCGGAGACCTGCACCACGTGCGGGCCCTTGGCGCGGGCGTAGGCGTCGATCTCGCGCAGCAGCTCGATCTTGTCGGAGAAGGCCGGGGAGGCGAGGGGATCCATCTCGCCGTAGAGCTTCTGGTTGGTGGCGCGCGGGGCCTCGGCCGCCACGCCCGAATAGCCGCGCTTGGCCATGGCCGCCGAATCGGCGGCGCGGCGCACGGCCGCTTCGGTGATCTCGTTGGCGTGGGCGTAGCCGGCGCGTTCGCCCGCCACCACCCGCAGGCCGAAGCCTTCCGAGGCGTCGTAGGCGGCCGACTTCAGCCGGCCGTCGTCGAACACCAGCGACTCGCTTTCGGTGCGCTCCAGGAAGAGCTCGCCGTCATCGGCCCCGCTGAGGGCGTCGCCCAGAATCGTCAGGGCTTTGTCGGCCCCGATTTCGGCCTGGTCGAGCAGGGAGGGAACGGCGGCGGAGGCGGTCATGGACAAGGCTCCAGAAGGCGACGCGACGGCCGCCAACATAGGGACCCTCGTTCGCGCGCGAAACCTTGAAGGCTTTTGGCCCGCAATCGCTTGGCAAGGCGCCGTCGAGCCGATATGACCCGCGCCCTGAAGGGGTGCGACTTCACGGCCGCCCGCGCTCGCCTCGTCGAGGCTTGCGTTCGGCCTGAGTCTGGGGGCGTTAGACGTCCCGTACGCCTTAGTAGTTTGGCCGACCTAATGCGGGCCGTGAGGGACATGAAGATTTCGGGAATGGGGATTGGAAAGCTGGCCGCCGGCGCCTCCGTCGCGATCGGCGCCATGCTGACCGCCGGCGCGGCCTTCGCCGAAGAGCGCCTGGGCCAGCCGACGCCGGGGGCTATCAATCTGCAGCCGGCCGCTTCGCCGCTGAAGCACTCGGCGATTTTTTTCCACGACGCGATCCTGCTGCCGATCATCACCGTGATCACGCTGGTCGTGCTCGGCCTGCTGCTGTGGGTGATCGTTCGCTACAATAAGAAGGCGAACCCGACCCCGGCGCGCTGGAGCCACAACACGCTGGTCGAGATCATCTGGACCGTCGTGCCGGTCCTGATCCTGATGGTCATCGCCATCTTCTCGTTCCGGCTGCTGTTCCAGTATCACGACACCCCGAAGGTCGACCTGACCGTGAAGGTGACCGGCTACCAGTGGTACTGGGGTTACGAGTACCCGGACCAGGGCGTCGCCGAGATCACCTCGACCATGGTGCCGGAAGAGAAGACCACCAAGGAACTCTACCGCCTCGACGCGGACGAGCCGATGGTCGTCCCGGTCAACAAGGTGGTCCGCGTTCTGGTCACCGGTTCGGACGTGATCCACTCGTTCGCCATGCCGGCCTTCGGTCTGAAGACCGACGCCATCCCGGGCCGCATCAACGAGACCTGGTTCAAGGCTGAGAAGACCGGCACCTACTACGGCCAGTGCTCGGAGCTGTGCGGCGTCGACCACGCCTTCATGCCGATCGAGATCCAGGTCGTGACCCAGCCGGAATTCGACGCCTGGGTCGCCTCCAAGGGCGGTTCGACCGCGCCGAAGGTCGCCGCCGCCGGCGCCGTTCCCGCCGCGGCCCCGGCC
>NZ_JAAIVC010000039.1 GCF_010975005.1 Caulobacter sp. 17J65-9
GCGCTGGGCCGCGCTCATGTCGGCGGCCAGTTGCGCCGCGCCGTAGCGCTTCGGGTCCAGCCCGTCGGCGCCGGCGTCGGCGAGGACGTTCAGCAGCGCGGCGGCCGCAGGCCGCGGACGCGCCCCGTCCCACCAGATCAGCCGCCAGTCGCGCGCGCGATAGGCTTCGGCCAGCTCGCGGTCGGCGTAGGCGTCGACGTCCAGCGCCGCGCGCAGGCCGGGGCCCGCGGGGTTGGCGACGGTCTCGACCGCGCGACCGACGCAACCGGGCAGGGCCGCGACCGAAAGCGCGACCGCGGCCAGCGCGCCAGCCAGGGTCGCAACCCTGATCGGCTTCGCCGGCCGCGGTCCGTCGGAAGCGTTACGTGTGTCGATATCGCCGCCGGTCGGCGCGCTCAGCCCCGCTCTCCGGCCCGGCGCCGATGATGGCGCTCGCGCCGCTCTTCCTCGGTCGTGCTGGTCATCATCCGATGCGTCGGCTGGGTGGTCTCATAGGCCTTGCCCGTGCCCGCGCCGGTCGACATCCGGGTGGACGGCGTCGTCGTGGCGGCCGCGCCGGCTTCCGGTTCGGCCGGGGTGGTCTGGGTCATCATCCGGCTGGACGGCGTGGTGGTCGCCGACGACTGCGGAATGGTCGAGCGCGTCGTCGCGCTCGGCGACGTCGCCGTGGTTCCGGTCGTCGCGTGGCTGGGCTGGGTGGCCGTGGGCGACTGCCCATAGGACTGCGCCGCCGCGACGGCGCCCGTAGCGAGGGCCGCGGCAGCGGCCGCGGCGAGAGCGAGCTTGATATTCATTCGACAGCCTCCAATGAACTACGCAAAGGCGAGCCGAAAAACCGAGGCGTCCCTTAGGGTGTTCCCTTCGCCGCGCATTATCTCGATTGGCGTTACGGTTGATTTGCGTGGTGAAGATTTAGCGCGACCGCCGACTGATCTTTGTAGATCTTCGCTGGTTGCGTGAATGCTTCGACGCCCCCGCGCACGGCCCCAAACCGCGGGCGCGCGGGCGTGGAACCGGCGAAGCCACGGAGCTTTCCTTTTGGCGAGACCGGAGGCGGGCGATGAGCTGGTGGCGGCGGGGCGTGATCTACCAGGTCTATCCGCGCTCGTTTCAGGACGGCGACGGCGACGGGGTGGGGGACCTGGCCGGCCTGCGCCGGCGGCTGCCCTATCTGGCGGAGCTGGGGATCGACGCGGTCTGGCTGTCGCCGGTGTTTCCCTCGCCCATGGCCGACTTCGGCTACGACGTGGCCGACTACTGCGGGATCGACCCGCTGTTCGGCGACCTGGACCAGTTCGACGCCCTGGCGGCCGAGGCGCGGGCGCTGGGCCTGAAGCTGGTCATGGACTTCGTGCCGAACCACACCTCGGAACGCCACCCCTGGTTCCTGGAGAGCCTGGCCTCGCGCGAAAATCCACGGCGCGACTGGTACGTCTGGCGCGACCCGGCGCCGGGCGGCGGCCCGCCGAACAACTGGCTGAGCAGCTTCGGCGGCCCGGCCTGGACGTATCATCCGGCCAGCGGCCAGTACTACCTGCACTCCTACCTGCGCGAGCAGCCGGACCTGAACTGGCGCAATCCGCGGGTCCGGGCGGCCATGTACGACGTGCTGCGCTTCTGGATGCGCCGCGGGGTCGACGGCTTCCGGGTCGACGTGCTGTGGCGGCTGATCAAGGACGCCCAGTTCCGCGACGATCCGGTCAATCCCGCCTGGACCCCTGAGCGGCCTCAGGAGGAGCGGCTGCTGCCGCTGTTCTCCGCCGACCAGGCCGAGGTGCACGACGTGGTGGCCGAGCTGCGTCAGGTGGTCGACGAGTTTCCCGACCGGGTGCTGATCGGCGAGATCTACCTGCCGCTGGAGCGGCTGGTGACCTACTACGGCCGCGACCTGGCCGGCGCGCACCTGCCGTTCAACTTCCTGCTGCTGGAGACCGCCTGGCGGGCCGACGCGGTCGCCGCCCTGGTCGAGGCCTATGAGGCGGCCCTGCCGGACGGCGGCTGGCCGAACTGGGTGCTGTCCAACCACGACCGGGTCCGGGTGTCCGGCCGCGCGGGCGAACGCCAGGCGCGGGTGGCGGCCATGCTGCTGACCACGCTGCGCGGCACGCCGACCCTCTACTACGGCGACGAGCTGGGCCTGGGCCGTGTGCCGGTGCCGGCCGAGGCGGTGCAGGACCCCTGGGGAAAGAACGAACCGGCCTTCGGGCGCGACCCGTCGCGCACGCCCATGCAATGGGACGTCTCGATCAACGCAGGGTTCAGCATGGCCGAGCCCTGGCTGCCCCTGAGCGCGGACTGGCGCACGCGCAACATCATGACCGCCGGCGATGACCCTGGCTCGCTGCTGAACCTCTACCGGCGGCTGCTGGCCCTGCGGCGGGAGCGTCCGGCCCTGCACGCCGGCGGCTGGGCCCCGCTGGCGGTGGCTGGCGAGGTGTTCGCCTTCGAGCGCCGGGCCGGGGCCGAGCGGCTGGTGGTGGCGCTGAACTTCGGCGCTGAACCCCAGCGCCTGCACCGGCCCGACCTGGCCGGCGCGCGCGTGCTGCTGTCCACCGCCGGGCGGGACGAGGGGGCGACGCTGGCCGAGCCCGACCTGCGGCTGGCCCCCGACGAAGGCGTGATCCTCGAACCCGTGGGCTGAGGGCCTTCGCCGGGGTCGCGAGGCGACGAGGTCAGGCCGCCTTGCCGGCCGCCAGGGCGCGCACGTCGCCGGCCGTCAGCGTCTTGCCGCCGATGCCCCAGTCGCCCTGCTCGATCTCCTGGACGCGGACCCAGGTGACACCGCGCAGGGCTTCGCCTTCGATGGCGACCATGGTGTCGGTCACCTTCTGGATCATGTCCTGCTTCTGGGCGGGGGTGAAAACGTCCTTGATGACTTCGATTGTGACGAGCGGCATGTCCGGCTCCTTCTTGCTGTAAGCCGTCTCCTGGGTACGCCGCCCGACCCGCGCATGCTTGCAGATGGTCTGGAGTCGGGATGGAGATATGCTGGGGGCGGGCTGAGACCGGGGCGATGATCTACGCATTCGCGAGCTTCGAGCTCGACACGGCGAGGGTGGAGCTGCGCCACGGCGGCGCCCCGGTGCCTGTCGAGCCGCAGGTCTTCGCCCTGTTGAGGCTGCTGATCGAGAACCGCGAGCGCATGGTCTCGCGGGACGAGATCGTCGAGCGCGTCTGGGGCGGCCGCTTCATCTCCGACGCCGCCGTGTCCAGCCGCATCAAGTCGGCGCGCCAGGTGCTGGGCGACGACGGCCAGGCCCAGCGCTTCATCCGCACCGTCCACGGCCTGGGCTTCCGGTTCGTCGCCGAGGTGACGCAACGGTCCACGATCGAGGTCGTCGCCACGCCGCAGCCTCCGAAGCCGCCCGCCGAGGATCCGCGCCCCAGCATCGCCGTCCTGCCGTTCCGTCTGCTGGGCGACGCCGGTGCGCACTACGTCGTCGCGGACGCCCTGCCGCAGGACCTGATCACCGCCCTGTCGCGGCTGCACTGGCTGTTCGTCATCGCCCGCGCGTCGTCCTTCCGCTTCCAGCCCGACGCGCAGGACCTCGAGCAGGTGCGCGCGGCGCTGAACGTGCGCTACTGCCTGACCGGTCTGGTCGAGGTGCTGGGCGGCGCCATGAGCGTGTCGGTCGAGCTGAGCGACGCGGGCGAGGGCGGGGTGGTCTGGGCCGAGCGCTTCCGCTGCCCGATCGCCGACGCCCACGAGGTGCGCGAGGAGATCGTGCGGCGCGTGATCGGCGCGATCGAGTTCCAGATCCCGCTGAAGGAGGCGAACCGCGCCCGGCTGCGGGCGCCGGAGAACCTCGACGCCTGGTCGGCCTATCACCTGGGCCTGCAGCACATGTACCGCTTCACCAAGCCCGACAACGAGGCCGCCGCGCGTTACTTCACGCAGGCCGCCGCCCTCGAGCCGGCCTTCGCCCGCGCCTACGCCGGGCTGTCCTTCACCCACTTCCAGAACGCCTTCCTGCGCTACACCGACGACGGCGAGGAGGCCCGGCGGCAGGCCCGTCGCTACGCCGAGCAGTGCCTGGAGCGCGATCCGGCCGATCCGTTCGGAAACCTCGCCATGGGCCGGGCCCACTGGCTGAGCGGCGACCTCGACGCCAGCCTGCCGTGGCTGGAGCGTTCGACCGAGCTCAATCCCAACTACGCCCAGGCCCGCTACTCCCGCGCCTGGACGCTGGCTCTGCTGGGCGAGGCTGGCGAAAGCCGCAGCAATGTCGACACCGCCCTGGCGCTAAGCCCGCTGGACCCGCTGCGCTACGGCATGCTGGGCGTGCGCGCCTTCTCCCACCTGGTGCGCGAGGAGCCGGAGGAGGCCGCCCGCTGGGCCGAGCAGGCCGCCCTGTCGCCCGGCGCGCATGCGCTGATCGAGATGATCGCGGTGGCCGCCCACACCCTGAACGGCGATCCCGCGCAGGCGGAACGGTGGGCGCAGTCGGTGCGGCGACGCGCGCCGAACTTCACCCGGGACGACTTCCTGCGCGCCTTCCCGTTCCGGGCTGCGGGCGTGCGCAACACCGTGACCGCGGCGCTGGCCGCTCACGGCTTCTAGGCCTCCCCAGCCGAACCCTTGACCCGGCGCAGGGGTTATCTGGACGTAGTCCGGCCGCGAACGACGCGGCGAAGGAGCGCCGACCGTGGGGACCCGGCGAGGTCCGGTCCGGGGGCGGAGAACACCGACGCTTTGCAAGCTCGGCGCGGCCCTGCTCGGCCTCGTGCTCGCCTTGGCCGCGACCTCGGCCGCCCTGGCGCAAGCCGCCAGCGCCCCTGTCGTCGAGCTGGAAGTGGACGGCGCCATCGGCCCCGCCACGGCCGAGTACCTCGAGCACGGACTGAAGACCGCCGCCACGCGCAACGCCGCGCTGGTGATCATCCGCCTGGACACGCCGGGCGGGCTGGAATCCTCCACCCGCGACATCGTCCACGACATCCTGGCCTCGCCCGTGCCGGTGGCCACCTACGTCGCCCCGTCGGGCGCGCGCGCGGCCAGCGCCGGGACCTACATCCTCTACGCCAGCCAGTTGGCGGCCATGGCGCCGGGCACGCACCTGGGCGCCGCCACCCCGGTGCAGATCGGCGGCGGCGGCTCGCCCCTGGGCGGCGGGGGAGGCGAGGGCGAGAACAAGCCGGCCGCCGCCGACGCCGAGACGTCCAAGGTGGTCAACGACGCGGCCGCTTACCTGACCTCGCTGGCCGCCCTGCAGGGCCGCAACGCCAGGTGGGCCGAGCGCGCCGTGCGCGAGGCCGCCACCCTGACCGCCGACGACGCGCTGAAGCAGGGCGTGGTGGAGATCATCGCCCGCGACGTGCCCGACCTGCTGGCCCAGGCCGACGGCCGCACCGTCAAGCTGAACGGCCAGCCGGTCGTGCTGAGGACCACCGGGCGCCAGGTGGTGATCGTCGAGCCGGACTGGCGTTCGCGCTTCCTGGGCGTGATCACCAACCCGAACATCGCCTACCTGCTGCTGCTGGTCGGCGTGTACGGCCTGATCTTCGAGTTCCTGACCCCGGGCACGGTCGGCCCGGGCGTGGTCGGCGCCATCGCGCTGGTGGTCGGCCTGTTCGCGCTGAACCTGCTGCCGGTGAGCTATGCGGGCCTGGGCCTGATCGTGATCGGCATCGGCCTCCTGGTCGCCGAGGCGCACGCGCCGTCCGGCGCCTTCGCGGCAGGAGGGACGGTGGCCCTGGCGCTCGGCTCGCTGATGCTGTTCCGCGCCGCCGGCCCGGAATACCGCCTGTCGCCGGGCGTGATCGTGGTCGGCGTGGGCCTGAGCCTCGCCTTCTTCCTCGTGGTCATCGGCGCGGCCGTGCGCAGCCGCCGCCTGCGGGTGAGGACCGGGGCCAAGGCCCTGATCGACGCGCCGGCCGAGGTGCTCCGTTGGTCTGGCTATCACGGCACCGTGCGGGTCGAGGGCGAGGACTGGCGCGCCCACGCGACATCCCCGCTCGCCCCCGGCCAGGCTGCGCGCGTGACCGGCCGCGACGGCCTGACCCTCATCGTCGAACCCGAGGACCGGAGTCCCCCATGATCGCCCTGTTCGTCGTCCTGGTGCTCGCCGTGCTGGCGGTGATGCTGCTGCTGCAGGCGATCCGCATCCTGCGCGAATACGATCGCGGCGTGGTGTTCACGCTGGGTCGCTATACCGGGGTGAAGGGGCCGGGCCTGATCCTGCTGATCCCGATCGTGCAGCAGATGGTCAAGGTGAGCCTGCGCACCGTCGTGCTGGACGTGCCCAGCCAGGACGTGATCTCGCGCGACAACGTCTCGGTGAAGGTCTCGGCCGTGGTCTATTTCCGGGTGATCGACCCGGACAAGGCGATCATCCAGGTCCAGGACTTCCTGTTCGCCACCAGCCAGCTGTCGCAGACCACGTTGCGCTCGGTGCTGGGCAAGCACGAGCTGGACGAGATGCTGGCCGAGCGGGACAAGCTGAACCACGACGTCCGCGAAATCCTCGACAGCCAGACCGTGGCCTGGGGCGTGAAGGTCGCCAACGTCGAGATCAAGCACGTCGACATCAACGAGAGCATGGTGCGCGCCATCGCCCGCCAGGCCGAGGCCGAACGGGCCCGCCGGGCGCGGGTGATCAACGCCCAGGGCGAACGCCAGGCGGCCGACACCCTGGCCGAGGCGGCCGGCGTGCTGGCCAAACAGCCGGGGGCCATGCAGCTTCGCTACTTCTCGACCCTCCAGGACATCGGCGTGGACAAGAACACGACCGTGGTCTTCCCCCTGCCGATCGAGATGATCGAGGGCCTGAGCCGCCGCGCTTCCAAGACCTGAGCTTCGTCGCGCAACCACCTGCACCGTCGAGTGTTTTTCCCGGGCACGGATCTTCGGATCCGACGGAGGCGGCGATGCACGGCCCACGACCATGGCGGGCGCGCGCGGCACGGACCACGGCGGCGGGCGCCGTTCTGCTGATGCTGTCGGCCTGCGCCTCGACGCGAATGCCCAAGGGCCTGCCCGGCGCCGCGCACGAGGCCGACATGACCGACGTCGCCGGCGCGGCCACCCAACCGCTGCAGGACTTCAACATCCAGAAGGTCGAGATCCCGAAGGTCCTGCTCGACGCCAGGGCCGACACCTATCGGGCGCCGCCGCTCGACTGCGAAGGTCTGATCAAGGAGATCGAGGCGCTCGACGCGGCCTTGGGCGCCGACCTCGACGTCGAACCGGCCAGGGGCGACGACAACCCGACCATGGAGGTGGTCGAGGGCGCGGTCCGCAGCCTGTCCACCAGCTGGATCCCGTTCCGCGGGGCCATCCGCCAGGTCACCGGCGCCAACGCCCACGCGGCCAAGGTGGAGCAGGCGGTCGTGGCCGGGGCGGTGCGCCGGGGCTACCTGAAGGGCGTGGGCGAAAAGGCCGGCTGCAAGCCGCCGGCCGCTCCGTCGCGCGTCGTGCCGATGGCGCCGGCGCCCAAACCCTAACCGGCGTGCTCCAGCGCCCGCGCCAGGTCGGCGGCCTGGAACGGCTTGTTCAGGGTCTCGACGTCCCGGTAGCCCTCGCTCAGCCCCTGCACGCCGTAGCCGGTGGCGAAAATGAAGGGGACGTGGCGTTCGCGCAGCACGTCGGCGACCGGGAAGGACTTTCCCTCGCCCAGGTTGACGTCCAGCACGGCGGCGTCGATCGGCGCCGTGCGGGCCATCTCCAGCGCCTGCTCCAGCCGCATGGCCGGCCCCACCGGCTCGTGGCCGAGGTCCTCCAGCATGTCGGCGACCATCATGGCCACCAGCATCTCGTCCTCGACCACCAGAACCCGCAGGGGCGTCTCCTCCGTCATGACGGCGACAGGCGCGCCAGCGGCGCGTCGATGGTGCAGACCAGTCCCTCGGGGCGATAGTCGATCTGCACGTCGGCCTCCAGTTCGCCGGCCAGGCCCTGTTCGATCAGCCGCGTGCCGAAGCCCGACCGCGCCGGGGGCATGACCGGCGGCCCGCCGCTTTCGCGCCAGACCAGATGCAAGCGCCCGTCCTCGACCGACCAGCGCACCTCGACCGTCCCCTCGTCGCCGAGCGCGCCGTACTTCGCCGCGTTCGCGCCCAGTTCATAGGCCGCCATCGAGATCGCCAGCGCCGCCTTGGGCGTCAGGCGCACGACCGGTCCCTCAAGCCGGACGCGTTGCGGCGCCCGATAGGGCAGGACCGCCTCGGCGATCACCTCGGCCAGGTCGGCGCTCTCCCAGTTGCGCCGGGTGAGAACGTCGTGGGCCCGCGCCAGGGCCTGGATGCGGACAATGAAGCGCTGTCGCGCCTGCTCCGGGTCGATGTCGGCCTTGAGGGTCTGCTGGGCGATGGCCTGGACGGTGGCGAGGGAGTTCTTCACGCGATGGTTCAACTCGTTGACCAGAAGCTCGCGGTGTAACTCCGCGCGCTTGTGTTCGGTCACGTCGCGGGCCACGCCGATCATGCGGACCGCTCGGCCTTTGTCGAACAGGACGCGACCTTCCTCGGCGAGCCAACGCTCGTCGCTCGACCCCGGCGCAGGCTGGAGCCGGAATTCAGTCGCGTAATCGGCGGTTCCCCCCGGGTCGAGCGCCGCGTCGACGGCCGCCACGACGCGCGGCCGGTCGGCCGGATGCACCAGGTCGACAAAGCCGTCGAAGTTGATTTCGGTGCCCGGCGGCAGGCCGTACAGCGCCCGGCATCGGTCGTCCCAGACGACTTCGCCGGTGAGCGGGTCGTAGTCCCACGCCCCGATGTCGGCGGCCTCCAGCGCAAGCGCGCGGAACGCCTCGCTCTCGATGAGCGCCGCCTCGGCCCGCCGCTGTTCGGTCACGTCGCGGAACCAGACGCCCACGCCTTGCGGAGTCGCGAACAGCCGGAACTGGAGCAGGCGCCCCGCCTGCACGACCGACGCCGCTTCGTAGTTCTTGGGCGTGCGGTCGCGCATGACCTCCCGCAGGTTGGCCTCCAGGGTCGAGCCGATCAGCGCCGGGAACGCGTCCCAGAGCAAGCCGCCCACGACGTCGTCCGGGGGAACGGCGGCGTGCCGTGCGGTCGTCGAATTTATCAGCGTGATGCGCCAGTCCCGGTCGACGCCGAAGAAGCCGTCGCCGACACCCTCGATGACGTCGCGCAGACGCCCGCGCTCGATCTCGATCTCCGCCTTCCGGTGCGCCAGATCCGCGACGGCGGCGTCCTTGTCGATCACCGCCTGGCGGAACACGGCCAGCGCGCGCGCCATCTCGCCGATGTCGCCGGCGCTGTGGACATGCGGAACCGGCGCCTCCGTGCCGCCCGCCGCCAGGGCGCGCATGCGGTCGGTGATGTCGATCAGCGGCGCGCTGATCCGCCGGCCCCACCAGGCCCCCAGCAGCGACATGGCCACGGCCGTCAGGGCCAGCAGCAGCAGGACCTTCTCGCGGATGTCGCGCACGCCGGCGAAGGCGTCGGCCGCCGGCTCGCGGGTGACCACCACCCAGCCCAGGCCGGGGAAGCCCGGCTGGGCGGGCGCGAGGGCCGCCGCCACCGCCTCGCCGTGCAGCACGGCGGCCACTGCGGGAACGCCGTCGGGACGGCTCGCCAGCAGGTCGAGCAGCCAGGGCGGTCTCGGGTCCGGAGCGTTCGGCAGCGAGTCGAAGATCAGTTCGCCTCCGGGACCGAAGATCTGGAACCGCCGGTCCGAGCGGGCGATCTGCTGGCGCTGGGCGATCATCTCGCGCGCCGTCGCCCCCACCCGGTGAAAGTCGAAGAGATTGACCAGGACACCCAGGGTGCTGCCGTCGGCGGCGTGCACGGGCGCGGCGATCGGCAGGACGTGGCCGTCGTCGCCGTAGATCTTTCCGACGTAGTCCGCCTTCATCGGCGCGCCGACGATCGTCGGGGGCGCGCGCTTGGCCGGTCCGTCGAGGTCGCGCGCGGCGGCCAGCCACGGCTCGCCCGACAGGTCGCGCGCGTATAGCGGTGCGGTGTCCAGCGGGCGCCCGTCCGGGTCGCCGCTGTTGACCGCCAGCACCTCGCCCGTGGGCGAAACCAGCATGATCAGGCGATAGGCGTCGTAGAGATCGACATAGTCGTTCATCGCCCGGACCAGAGGCCCCGTTCCGGGCGTGCGCCAGGCCGTCGGGTCGCGCGTGTAGGGATGAAGGGCGAAGGCGCGGGTGTCGGCGACACGCTCGAACAGGCCCCGGTTCAGGACGGCGCCCATCTCCAACGCCAGCTGCTCATGCTCCTTGAGGATGTCGCGCTCCAGCCGCGGTTCGAGCACCAGCAGGTAAACCACCAGGGTCGCGAAGAGCGGCGCGAGCCCGGCCGTCAGCAGGGCCGCCGCGACGGTCGCTCTCAGGCTGAGCGGTCGAACCGGCCACGTCATCCAGGGTCTCGCTGGAGGGGCGCGCGCCCCCTCGGAAGATCAAAATCCGTGGTTCCGGGCCGAGGTTCCGCGCCGCGCGGACGGGTGGGTTCCGCGTCGACGCTGTCGATTTTACCCCCCGCGTCGCTGGACCCGGGCGGGCGACGGGCGCAGAAGCCCCGGCCGGCGGCGGCGCGCTCCGTCGCCGTCACGGGAAGGAGACCTTTCGATGCTCCGTCGTTCGATCGCCGCGGCCGCTCTGGTCACGGCCCTTGCGGGGGCCGCGCCGGCCTTCGCCGACACCAGCGTGCTGTTCGGCAACACCCTTCAGGTCACCCACGCCGGCAAGACCGGCAAGGTCTACGTGGACCAGGGCGGGACCTACACCCAGGTCAAGGCCGACGGTTCGAAGGTGTCGGGCACCTGGACCGACACCGAGGGCAAGTTCTGCCTGACCCAGACAGCGCCCCAGCCGGTGGCGGCGCGCTGCATGCCGGCCATCACCCAGAAGGTCGGCGACACCTGGACCGCCGGGCCGGGCGGCGCGATGACGCTGAGCATCGTGAAGGGGCGCTAGGCTCCAACCTGGCGGGCCACGACGGCGTCGACGTCGACGCCGTCGGGCAGGGCGCCGTAGCTGCGCCCGCCCAGGCCCGCCAGCCGTGAGGCGCAGAAGGCGTCGGCGACCGCCGCCGGCGCATGACGCACCAGCAGGGCGCCCTGCAGCAGGAGCGCCATGCGCTCGGTCAGGTGGCGCGCGTGCGCTTCCGCCGGCGGGGCGGCCAGCTGGTCGGTCAGCTCGCGCGCGGCGGCGTCGAAGCGGGCGTCCTGGTCCTTCGCCTGAGCGATCTCGGCGACGTAGGCCTCCAGCGCCGCGGGCTCGCGTTGCAGGGTGCGCAGCACGTCCAGGGCGATGACGTTGCCCGAGCCCTCCCAGATGCCGTTCAGCGGCGCCTCGCGGTAGAGACGGGGCAGGGGGCTCTCCTCCACGTAGCCGGCGCCGCCGTGGCACTCCATGCACTCGTAGACGAAGTCGGGGTTGCGCTTGGTCAGGCCGTACTTGCCCAGCGCCACGGCCAGGCGGGCGAAGGCGCGCTCATGTTCGCTCGTCCCGTCGAAGGCTGAAGCCACGCGCATGGTCAGGACGGCGGCCGCCTCGTACTCGACGGCGAGGTCGGCGATCACCGCGCGCATGGCCGGCTGGTCGATCAGGGTCTTCTGGAAGGCGCGCCTGTGCCCGACATGCCAGGCCGCCTGGGCCAGCGCCATGCGCATGATCCCCAGCGTGCCCGCCATGGTGTCCAGCCGCGTGTGGTGGACCATGTCCAGGATCACCTGGACGCCCCGGCCTTCCTCGCCCAGCAGCCAGGCGAAGGCGTCGTGGTACTCGATCTCGCTGGACGCGTTGGACTTGTTGCCCAGCTTGTCCTTCAGCCGCATGACCTGGACGGTGTTGCGCTCGCCGTCAGGCGTGATGCGCGGGACCAGGAAGCAGCTCAGGCCCTGGTCGGTGTAGGCCAGGGTCAGGAAGCCGTCGCTCATCGGCGCTGAACAGAACCACTTGTGGCCGACCAGGCGGTAGGCCTCGCCCGGCCCACCGGCCTCCAGGGGAAAGGCGCGGGTGGTGTTGGCCCGCACGTCGCTGCCGCCCTGCTTTTCGGTCATGGCCATGCCGACCGTGATCCCGGTCTTCTCGGCGATGGGCTTCAGCGGCGCGTCGTAGGTCCCGCCCAGGATCTTGTCGGCCCAGGCCTGGCCTACGCCCGGCTGGCGCCGCAGCGCCGGGACCGAGGCGTAGGTCATGCTGATCGGGCACATGGTCCCGGCGTCGGCCTGGGTGTGCAGGGCCAGCAGGGCGGCGTGGGCGACGTGGCCGCCGGGCCGGCCGGCGGTCCAGGCGATGTCGTGGATCCGGTGTTCGGTCGCGAGCGCCATCAGCGAATGGTAGGCCGGGTGGAAGCGCACCTCGTCCAGGCGCCGGCCGTAGCGGTCGAAGCTGACCAGCTCGGGCGGATAGCGGTTGGCCTGCTCGCTCCAGTCCAGCACCTGCTCGGAGCCGACCACGGCCCCGAAGGCCGACAGCGGCGCCTCGACCCAGTCGCCGCCTTCACGGACGGCCGCGTCCTTCAGCGCCGCGTCGGTCGCGAACAGGTTCCGCCCCGCGAACTCCGGCGGTTGGTTGAACACCTCGTGGGTTTCCAGGTGCGTCGAGGGGGCGAAGCGGGACATCGGCGGGCTCCGGTCGAGGCCGAGAGCTTGGTCGGGTGCGGGGCCGATGTCAGCCCCCATCGTGAACCGCGTTCACCCGCCGTGATCGAGGGTGACGAACAGCTCGTTCTCCAGCACCCATTGGCCCAGCACCTTGCGCCAGGTGGCGAGGTAGGTCCCCGACTGCTGCTGGTCCTTCCAGGTCCCGACCCAGCGGCCGCTCTCGGCGGCGCGGGCACCCTCGTCGTCGACGGTCACGGTCTCGGTCGTGCGCACGTAGGCGGTAAACGTCGGATCGCGGAACTGGGCGTCGAAGGCGGCGACCACCTCGTCGGCGCCCAGGATCAGCGACCCGTCGCCGGCGATCAGCTTCATGTCCGCCGCGAAGAACGGGCGCAGGCGCGCCGCCTCGTGGGCGGCGATCAGCTTGTTGGTCAGCTTGCGGCGGGCGCGGATCGCGTCTTCGGGGGCGGTCATCGGCCTGCGATAGCGGGCACGGACGCGCGTCTCAACCGTTTCGCCTGTGCAAACGCAAGAGGCGGCCCATGACCGGCAAGGGCAGGCGAGACTTCCAGGGCAAGGAGCGCATCGACCTGCGCGATCGGCACGAGGTCGAGTACTGGGCGAAGCGCTGGCACGTCAGCCGCGAACAGCTGACCGCGGCGGCCCACAAAACCGGACCGAACGTCCACGACGTCGCGGCTGAACTGGGAAAGGACCTCAGGTCCTAGCGGCGGTCTCTACGGAATTTGGCCGCGTCGGCCGCCAGCGAGCCGCCCCAGAGGTCGGCGGCGCCGGGCTTTTCGGCTTCAAACGGCAACTCGCCGGCTACGCCGCGCACGGCCAGCCAGAGTTGCAGGTTGAAATGACCGAACATCCGAAGCGGCCGGCGCTTGGCGTCAGTGACGTCCCAGCCGACCGCTTCGAAAGCTTCGATCTGATCGCGTACCGGCAGGCGGTCCACCCCGTCCCAGTCGGCCGGCTTCAGGTCGTCCGCCTGGTCGGCGGTGATCCCGAAGTTGGCCGTGGAGCAGGCGTCGATCTCCGGGAACTCCTCGCGCGCGTCAGGCTCCGCATAGCGGGGCTTCATCAGCGCCTTGGTCTCCAGGTCGGCGACGCCGGGCAGATCGATCAGCCGGCGCAAGCGATCACTCCTCCGGCGGGCGGAGGTTGATCGCCGAGGCGCGGCCGTCGCGGCCGGTCTCGAGGTCATAGCTGATGCGGTCGCCTTCCATGGGGTCGCCGTGGCCCGCACGCTCGACGGCGCTGACATGGACGAACACGTCCTTGCCGCCGTCGTCCGGCTGAACGAAACCGAACCCCTTGGTGGGGTTGTACCACTTGACCACGCCCGTCGCCATCTCAGCATCCTCTTCCGCGGCTCTCGGCCGCTTTCGCTCCGGTGTTTGCCGCGCTCTCGTCAAGGAATCCAGCGCGATTAACGCATACCGGCGTTCGCGGGCGGAATTTCGTTACAAATCGGCCACGACGTCCAGCACGCGCGCCCTCAGCCAGGCGTGCGCCGGATTGCGGTCGTGACGCTTGCGCCAGTACATCTTGATCTCCGGAACCGGCACGGAAATCGGCGGCAGATAAACCGAAAGCCCGAGCTCTGTGGCGACCGCGTCGGCGAACTGGCGCGGCACGCAGGCGATCAGCCCGCCGCGCGCGACCGCCAAGGCCACGCTCTGGAAATGGGGCAGGGCCAGAACCACCTCGCGGGTGCGCCCCGCCTCGGCCAGGGCCTGGTCGACCAGCCCGCTCATGCTGCCGTCGATCGAACGGATGGCCTGGGGCAGGGCGCAGAAGCCGTCCAGCGGGAAGGCCTCGCCCGGGCGGGCGCCGACATTCTCGCTCCGGGCGGCGATCACCGCGAAGGGCGACAGGAACAGCCGTTCGCTCGAAATCCACGACGGCGTCGACAAGGGCCGCTCCAGGGCCAGGTCGATGGCGTCTTCCTGGAGCAGGCGGTCGACCTCGCCGCGGGCGCTGTCGACCAGGCGCAGGCGCACGCCCGGCGCCTCGGCTCGCACCCGCTCGAACAGCCGCGGCAGCACCAGGGTCGAGAAGAAGTCGGCGCCCATCAGGGTGTAGGTGCGGGTGCTGGCGGCGGGATCGAACCGGTCGTCGCCGCCCAGCGCCGTCTCGAGCTGAGCCAGGGCGGCGCGGACCGGCTCGGCCAGGGCCTCGGCCCGCGGGGTGGGGACCATCTCGGTTCCCCGCCGGACGAACAGCTGGTCCTGCAGCGCCGCGCGCAGGCGACCCAGGGCGGCGCTGACCGCCGGCTGGCTCAGGCCGACGCGTTCACCGGCGCGGGTGACGCTGCGCTCGCGCATCAGGGCGTCGAACACGCGCAACAGGTTCAGGTCGAAGGCGGCGATATTCATCGCGCCGATCCGGCCCATGCGATCATTCGATTTCTCCCCGTCCGGCCCCGCGCCTAGGGATGGCGCATCCGAAGGAGGAGAGAAAGCCGTGGCGCTAGAGGCCCTGTGGTTCCTGAACACCCGCGTCGAAATCCGCCGTCCCTCGGCCGACGGCGCCGACGGCGTCTCGATCGCCGAGCACCGCATGCCGTTCGGCGATTCCGCGCCGCTGCACGTGCACGAACGGGAGGCGGAGATCTTCCACCTACTGGAAGGGGAAATGCGCTTTCGCGTCGGCGAGACCGAAACCCTCGCGCGGCCCGGCGACACCCTGGTCGCCCCGCCCGGCGTGCCGCACACCTTCCGCGTGGAGTCGGCTAAGGGGGCGCGCTGCCTGGTGATCACGCCGGGCCCCGACTTCGAGGGGCTGATCCGCGCCGCCGCCCGCCCAGCCGAGGGGCCGGGCCTGCCGCCCGCATGCGCGCCGACGGCGGATCAGATCGAGGCCCTGGGCGCGCTGGCCCTCGCCAACCGCATCGAGCTGCTGGGTCCGCCGATGTGAACGCGGGGAGGGCGCCGCAACGTCACCTTCGCACCTGCAAAAATGACGCGTGACCGCCGTCGAAAAGCGCGCTTAACCTGAGCGGATCATCATCTCCTTTTCGGCCCCGGTCCCGCTCCCATGTCGTCTCGCGAGTTCCATTCGATCCGCCGCCTGCCGCCCTACGTGTTCGAGGAAGTGAACCGTCTGAAGGCACGCCTGCGGGCCGAGGGCGCAGACGTGATCGACTTCGGCATGGGCAATCCGGACATGCCGACGCCCAAGCACATCGTCGACAAGCTGGTCGAGGCGGCCCAGAACCCCGCCGCCCACGGCTATTCGACCTCGAAGGGGATTCCCGGCCTGCGCCGCGCGGTGGCCGGCTATTACGACCGTCGCTACGACGTGAAGCTGAACCCGGACACCGAGGTCGTCGTGACCCTCGGCTCCAAGGAAGGCTTCGCCAACCTGGCCCAGGCCATCACCGCGCCCGGCGACGTGGTGATCTGTCCGAACCCGGCCTATCCGATCCACACCTTCGGCTTCCTGATGGCCGGCGGCGTCGTGCGCCACGTGCCGGCCCTGTCGCCGGAGGACTACCTGTCGGGCATCAGCCGCGCCGTGCGCCACTCCGTGCCCGCGCCCTCGGTGCTGATCGTCAGCTATCCGTCCAACCCGACCGCCCAGACCGTCGACCTCGACTTCTACAAGGAGGTGATCCGGCTGGCCGAGAAGCACGACCTCCTGGTGCTGTCGGACGTGGCCTATTCGGAGATCTACTTCGAGAACAACCCGCCGCCGTCGATCCTGCAGGTCGAGGGCGCCAAGAAGCGGGCGGTGGAGATCAACTCAATGTCCAAGACCTACGCCATGGCCGGTTGGCGCATGGGCATGGTCGTGGGCAATCCGGAGCTGTGCGCCGCCCTGGCGCGGGTGAAGTCCTACCTCGACTACGGCGCCTTCACGCCGATTCAGGTGGCGGCGTCGGCGGCGCTGAACGGCCCGCAGGACTGCGTGGCCGAGATCCGCAACACCTACAAGTCGCGCCGCGACGTGCTGGTCGAGAGCCTGGGCCGGGCCGGCTGGAACATTCCCGCCCCGCCGGCCTCCATGTTCGCCTGGGCTCCGATGCCGGAGAAGTTCCGCGACATGGGCTCGATCGAGTTCGCCAAGCTGCTGATGGAGCAGGCCCACGTGGCCGTCGCGCCGGGCGTCGGCTTCGGCGAGTACGGCGAGGGCTATGTCCGCATCGGCCTGGTCGAGAACGAACAGCGCATCCGCCAGGCCGCCCGCAACATCAAGAAGCTGCTCAACGGCGACGCCAAGGGCGTGAAGGCGGCCTGAGGTCGAGCGAGTCAGGCGTGCGACTGAGCCTGCGTGTCCGCGCTTCCCGCTAGTTCGGCGGCGCACTCGGAGACGCGCGCCACGGTGGATCCAGCCTCTAGCGCAAAGGCTCGGCTTCGGCCCGTGTAGAGGGTTTCCTCCACCAGCTTTCCGTCGCGGCGCCAGTGCATTGACCTGACGATGGTGAACAGGCCCGCACTGAGGTCATCAACGCGCTCGAAAAGCGCATAGTCCCACCGTTTGTATCGCCCCTCCGTCATCATGGGACCGTCGGGAACGTAAAGGCACATGGACCGAAGCTGGGGCCCCTCGCGGGTCACCAAGCCGCGATGGACGTGCCATTGGGCTCCTTCGTGGTCGGTTCCGACGAAGACCCAGTCCGCACTGTCGGGACGCAGGTGGACCGGCGGCCCGACGGGGGCAGGTGTGCTGCTCGGTGAGATGCGGCCGATTGTGCGGAGCAGACGCTGGAATAGGGCAGCCATCGCCGCCTCTCAGTTCCGGCGCTCGGCCGTCAGCGCAGGCTTCGGCGCGGCGACGATCAGGAACACGCCGCTCTGCGCTCCGGCCACTACGGCGGCGGTGTCGCCGCGCGCGGACGACACCTTGGCGCGGCCGATCGGCGGCAGGCCCTCGATCACGCCGTTGATGTAGGCGGCCTTGAGCGCGAAGTTGACGTTCTGGACGATCTCGCGGTCGGCGCTCATCTCCTGCTTGCCGACGATCAGGCCGACGACGGAGCCGTCCGCGGCGATCACGGGACCGCCGCTGTTGCCGCTCTGAACCGGGATCGAGACCTGCAGGTAGCGATGGTCGTCGGCGCGGCCGGTCGCGACGTCGACCCCGGCCAGCGAGCTGACGTCGCCGGTCGTCATCTTGACCGCGCCCACGCCCAGTTCGTCCGCCAGCGGATAGCCCAGGGTGAGCACTCGCGCGCCCAGCGCCGGCGCCGTGGGACTGACCCGCAGCGCGGCGTGGCGGGACGTGTCGAACAACGGCTTCAGCACGGCTACGTCGTTGGCCGGGTCGTTGCGGATCACCTGGGCGGCGCCGAGCCGGCGGCCTTCCTGGAACACCTCGACCTCCGTCATCTCGCCCACGACGTGACTGGCGGTGACGATGTAGCCCTGGCCGGCGAGCCAGCCGGTCCCGGTATGGGTGGCCCCCGGAGCGCTGCAGGCGGCCTTGGCGACCTCGGCCACGCCGGTGTCGCCGACCGGGCGTACCGGCGCGGTCTCAAGCGGGTGACGGTCCACCGCCACCAGCAGGCCGGAGCTGTTGTAGTAGTCGGACGAGAGCACGACGTAGGTCTTCTCGTCGCATACGAAGATCGCCTGCTCGACGATGCGGCTGTAACCACGTCCGTCCTCCAGCTCGAGCGGCTTGGCGAAGTCGCCGCGCACGACGATGGCGGCGGTCGAGCCGTCCCGGTAGGCCGAGGGCGTGAGCACGGACAAGGTCGCGCCGCGGCCCTGGTCGGGCCCCAGCGACCGCCAGTCGCCGGGCTCGACCTTGTCCAGGCTGACGCCGGACTGCAGAGCCGTGGCCTGCGCGCCCAGCCGGCAGATGGTCGAAGCGACGAGCTCGCCCACGCTGCCGGGCGGGTGCGGACCGAATTTCAGGGGGCCTTCGGCGCGGTCCACCTCGACGTCGCGGCCGTCGTAGCGGGTGTAGAGAATGACTTCGGTCGCCATGGTGGCGGCGGTGCAGTCGTCGATCCGCGCGTGGAGCTGGTAGTCGTACTTCTGATTATTCAGCGGCGACTTGTGACGCTTGCGCGGGGTGTAGGTCATCCAGGAGTAGACCACCCCGCCATGGCGCACCATCGACACACGGTCGACCTGGATCTCTCCCTCGTTGTCGGAGAAGACCGTCACCCAGTCGACTGGCTTCTCTTCGGCGCGCGCCGGCCCCGCGGTCGTCGTCGAGATGAGCGCGACCACGGCGCCCAGCGCCCCGGCCAGGAGGCGGATCGCCCGCGGCGATAGGTCGATCAGGACGCGCACAATCATCCCCCGGTCGTCGAGTCGTCTGGCGTTTCGTCGACCGATGTTATCGGAATGTTCTCATCGGCGCTACAGCCAAGCTTGCTCTCGCGCCGTCCCGGAGCCGCGGCTAGTGGTGGCCGCCGCCGTCGCCGCCGCCGTGACCGGTGTCGTGGCCGCCGTGGCCGCCGTGGCCGCCGTGACCGTCGCCGCCGTCATGGCCGTGGCCATGGGCCTGGGCGGACGAGAGGTCGGCGATGGTGAAGTCGGCGCCGCCGAAGCAGGCTGCGGAGACCTCGCCGCGCATCCGGTTGTAGTCGCCGGCTTCCGCCCGGGCCTTCTGGTCGGCGTCGAAGGCCTTCCGATCGGCGAACATGGCCACCGCGAAGCTCGCGTAGGTGTCGCTGAGCCCGTACCGCCCGATCGTCGCCCGCACCTGGGCGGGCGTGCAGTTGCGCGCCGAGCCGTAGTCGCGCCGGAGCAGGCCGGGCAGCCGGGTGCGATAGCGGCTGATCGCCCGACGTCGCATGAACCATCCGAACATGGCGCGCCTCACGCCGCCGGCAGCGGGCGCGGCTTGCGCTCGGCGTCGATGGCCACACAGGTGAACAGGCCCTGCGTCACCTTGACGATATCGGCCTCGTGGCGGTGCCGGCGCCAGGCTTCGACCTCGATGCGCATGGAGGTGCGGCCGGTGGAGACGAGGCGGGCGTAGAGGCTGACCTCGTCGCCGACGCTGACCGGCTCGTGGAACACCATGCCTTCGGCTGCGACGGTGACGATGCGGCCGCCGGCCCGGCGGGTGGCGACGCTGCCGGCCGCCAGGTCCATCTGCGACATCAGCCAGCCGCCGAAGATGTCGCCGGCCGGATTGGTGTCGGCCGGCATGGCGATGGTGCGGATCACCGGCGTCGCGCCGTTCGGATCGATCGGCGTGGGCGGGCAGGGGGCGGCGGGCTTCTTCTTTTTCTTTCCGAACAACATGCGCCCCTCCTGACACGCCGGCGGCGCGCAGCATAACGCCGGTCGGGCGGGGCGCCAGCCGGCTCGCCTGCTCGTAGAGCCGCGCTGGCCGAGTTCATGCGCCGCCGCTATCTCTTCGGCGCCGCCACGCCGACCAGGAGACGCGCCCATGACCCTTCGCATCGTCCGCCTCGGCACGCCGCGCGCGCTCGACGAAGGCCTGCGCGTCGGTACGGTCCGCCGTCCGCCGCGCGGGGTGAAGAGGGAGAACTACGCGTCGGAGGACTGGTACGACGTCTGGTATCCGGACCTGTCGCCCAGCGCCGAGCTGATGGCCCGGGGGAAGGACGCCCAGACCGACAAGGACTGGGACGGCTTCGTGCGCGCCTTCCGCTCCGAGATGGCCGAGCCGCACGCCGCGCGGACGCTGGACCTGCTGGCGGCCCTGTCGCACGGCGCGAACCTGTCGGTCGGCTGCTATTGCGAGGACGAGACCCGCTGCCACCGTTCGGTGCTGCGCCAGCTGCTGACGGACCGCGGCGCGCGCCTCGCCGGTTGATCCGGAACGGCGGCATCCGAGGCTCGGTTTACTTTGCTCCGTGCACGGCGTAGTCAGCCGCGCCCCACGGCGTGCGCCGTCGGTGCTTCGTCGGTCCAGTGCGGGGTTCCATGCTGAAGCTGTTCAGCGCGCTCATGCCCAAGGAAGAGCGCTTCTTCGATATGTTCAACCGCCACGGCCAGACCCTGGTCGCCGGCGCCGAATCCCTGCGCGCCATGATGGAGCCCGGCGCCGACGTGCAGGAGCAGTGCCGCAAGGTCGCCCAGCACGAGCACGAGGCCGACCTGGTCGCCGCCGAGGTGATGACGGCGGTGCACCGCACCTTCATCACCCCGTTCGACCGCATCGACATCCAGGAGCTGACCAGCTCGCTCGACGACGCGATCGACCAGATGCACAAGACCTCGAAGGCGGTCACGCTGTACGACGTGACCAAGTTCGAGCCGGCCATGCTGGAGATGGCCGACACCGTCGTGCAGGCCGCCAAGCTGACGCTGGAAGCGCTGCCGCTGCTGAACAAGATGGGCCCGAACGTCGGCCGTCTGAACGCCCTGACCGCCGAGATCGTGCGCGTCGAGGAGAAGTCGGACGAACTGTTCGACAAGGGCATGAAGGCCCTGTTCCAGACCTACGGCGAGACCTCGCCGATGAAGTTCATCGTCGGCGCCGAGATCTACGACCACCTCGAAAAGGTCGTCGACCGCTTCGAGGACGTCGCCAACCGCATCAGCGGCATCGTCATCGAGCATATGTGAGACGACGACAGTGGACGCCGGCTTCATCCTCGCGGTCATCCTGATCGGCATCGCGCTGCTGTTCGACTTCCTGAACGGCCTGCACGACGCCGCCAACTCGATCGCCACCGTCGTCTCCACCCGCGTGCTGTCGCCGCGCATAGCGGTGCTGTGGGCGGCGTTCTTCAACTTCATCGCCTTCCTGTTCTTCGGCCTGCACGTGGCCTCGACGGTCGGCAAGGGCATCATCAACGCCGACATCATCACCGACCAGGTGATCTTCGGGGCGCTGATGGGCGCGATCTCGTGGAACGTGATCACCTGGATCGGCGGGATCCCGTCGTCGAGCTCGCACGCCCTGATCGGCGGCCTGCTGGGCGCGGGCATCTCCAAGGCCGGGTTCGAGGCCGTGGTCATGCAGGGCGTGGTCAAGACGGCGTCCGCCATCGTGCTGTCGCCGACGATCGGCTTCCTGCTGGCGCTCGTCCTGGTGCTGATCGTCTCGTGGACCTTCCTGAAGTCCACCCCGGCCTTCGCCGACGGCTTCTTCCGCAAGGCGCAGCTGGTCTCGGCGGCCGCCTATTCGCTCGGCCACGGCGGCAACGACGCCCAGAAGACCATGGGCATCATCACCGTCCTGCTGTTCGCCCACGGCATGATCCCCGAGTTCAACGGCCCCGAGGACGTGCCGCTGTGGGTGGTGCTGACCTGTCAGGCGGCCATGGGCCTGGGCACCATGTTCGGCGGCTGGAAGATCGTCCACACCATGGGCTCGAAGATCACCCGCCTGTCGCCGCAGCAAGGCTTCTGCGCGGAGACCGGGGGCGCCCTGACCCTGTTCCTGTTCACCAACCTCGGCGTTCCGGTCTCGACCACCCACACCATCACCGGCGCCATCGTCGGCGTGGGCGCCGCCCGGCGCATGTCGGCGGTGCGCTGGAACATCGCAGGGCGAATCGTCTGGGCCTGGATCATCACCATGCCCATGGCCGCCGTGATCGCCGCGGCCTTCTACTATCTCGCCGGCCTGTGGACCCACTGACCCTGTGACGACGCACACCGCCCACGCCCCGAAAGTCGAGCACGGCCAGCCCGCGGCCCAGTACGCGGCGCTGCCCTGGCGCATCCTCGAGGGCGGCGTGGTCGAGGTCATGCTCGTCACCTCGCGCGAGACCAAGCGCTGGGTCGTGCCCAAGGGCTGGCCCATGGAAGACCACGAGCCCTGGGACGCCGCCGCCCGCGAGGCGCTGGAGGAGGCCGGGGTCGAGGGCGAGGTCGAGGCCTGGCCGCTGGGCAGCTACCGCTACGACAAGCGCCTGAAGCGCGGCAACACGCGGCCCTGCGAAGTGCAACTGTTCGCGCTCCGCGTCGAACGGGAGCGCAAGAAGTGGCCCGAGAAAAGCCAGCGCACCCGCCAGTGGTTCAGCGTCGAGGCCGCCGCCGACGCCGTGCACGAGCCGGATCTCGCCGCCCTGATCCGCGCCTTCGGGGCCCGCGACTGAAGGCGTCGACGCGCGGGACTTCGCGATTGGCCGCGAAGCGGGCATAAGGCGCCTTATGGACAAGTATCTGCTTGTGGCCGCGGGGGGCGCCGCGGGCTCTCTCGCGCGTTACGCCATGGGCGTTCAGGCTGGCCGGCTGCTGGGCCCGGGCTGGCCCTACGGCACCTTCGCCGTGAACCTCGTCGGCGGCCTGCTGATGGGTGTGCTGGCCGGGTGGCTGGCGCACCGCGGCGGCGCCGACCAGGAGCGCTGGCGTCTGCTGCTGGGCGTGGGCGTGCTGGGCGGCTTCACCACCTTCTCGGCCTTCTCCCTGGAAACGGCGCTGATGATCGAGCGCCGGGAACTGGCCACGGCCGCCGGCTACATCTCCGGCTCCGTCGTGTTTTCCGTCGCGGCCCTGTTCGCAGGCCTGCTTATCGCGCGAAGGGCGTTCGCATGACCAAGACCGTCACCGACCAGGCCGAGGCGCTGCTGCGCGCCGGCAAGCCGCGTGAGGCGCTGACCCTGATCCAGCCGGTCGCGGCCGCGGCGGACGCGCCGGTCGCGGCCCTGCGCCTGTGCGCCATGGCGCTGCGCACCTGCGGCAAGCGCCGCGAGGCGCTCGACTACGACCTGCGCATCGTCGAGCTGGCCCCCGAGGAGCCGCAAGGCTGGCTGGCGCTGGGCGCGACCCTGATGCTGTGCGGCCGCCCGGTCCCGGCCGCCCACGCCGCCGAGCAGGCGCGCAAGCTGGGCGCCGACGGCCCGGTGACGGTGCTGCTGCAGGCCCGCGCGCTGGTCCAGCAGGGCGCGATCTTCGACGCCGAGGCGCTCCTGAAGGACGGCCTGTTGCGCGAGCCGGAACATCCCGAGCTGCACCGCGAGCTGGCGCAGATCGTGTGGATGCGCACCGGCGACGCCGACCAGGCGCTGGCGGCGCTGGATCGCGCCAAGGCCGAACGGCCCGGCGCGGCCGGCCTGATCGCCGTGCGCGCTTCGGCCATGGAGCTGGTCGGCCGTCACGCCCAGGCCTGGGCCGAGGTCCGGACGCTGATCCAGCAGGGCGTCGCCGCCGTGCCGGTCGACGTGATCGGCGCCGACCTGGCGCTGAAGGCCGGCGACCTCGACTCCGCGCTGAAGCTGTCGGCGCGGGCCGCCAAGTACGCCGCCAACAATCCGGTCGTGCTGCAGCGCCTGTGCCGGGTGCTGCTGGCCGCCGGCGACGCCGAGCGGGCCCTGCTGGTCGCGCGCGAGCTGATCATGCTGAACCCGGGCGACCAGACCAGCCTGGCCCTGCTGGCCACGGCGTCGCGCGCCGGCGGCGGGCGCGAAGCCGGCACGCTCTACGACTACAAATCCTTCGTCCGCACCTACAAGATCGAGACGCCGGCCGGCTGGCCGACCCTGGAAGCCTTCCTAGCCGACCTGAAGACCAAGCTGGACGAGCTGCACCAGTTCGACCACCACCCGCTCTACCAGTCGCTGCGCCACGGCACCCAGACCTCGGGCGACATCTCGGCCTCGGACGAGCCGGTGCTGGTGGCCCTGTTCAAGGCCTTCGACACGCCGATCCGCGAGTACATGGCGGCGGTGGGGCAGGGGCCGGACCCGGTCCGCGCCGTCAACACCGGCGACTACGCCATCGCCGGCGGCTGGTCGGCGCGGCTGAAGCCGAACGGCTTCCACGTCGATCACATCCACCCGATGGGCTGGCTGTCCTCGGCCTTCTACGTCGAGACCCCGACCGAGGCGCTGGACAGCCCCGACCGCGAAGGCTGGATCCGCTTCGGCCAGCCGGAGATGCCGCTGCGCAATCCGCTGCCGGCCGAGCACTACGTGCGCCCGGAGCCGGGTCTGCTGGTGCTGTTCCCGTCCTATATGTGGCACGGCACCGTGCCGTTCACGACCGACGAAGGCCGCATGACCGTGGCCTTCGACGTTCGTCCCCTATGAGTATCCGGAGAGCGTTCGCGTGAGCCGTGAGGTCAAGATCCTGTTCGTGGGCGCCGGCGAGGACGACGTGCGCCTGGACCGCTGGTTCAAGCGGCGCTGGCCGCACGTCAGCCACATCCAGCTGCAGAAGCTGCTGCGCTCGGGCCAGATCCGGGTCGACGGCGCGCGGGCCGACGCCGCGACCCGGCTGACCGCAGGGGCCCAGGTCCGGGTGCCGCCGCTGCCCGAGGTGCAGGAGAAGCGGGAAGGGGAGAAGCCCAAGCTGACCCCGCGCGACGTCGCCTACGCCAAGTCGCTGGTGCTCTACGAAGACGAAGAGGTCATCGCCCTGAACAAGCCCTCGGGCCTGGCCGTGCAGGGCGGCACCAAGACCACCAAGCACGTCGACCGGCTGCTGTCGGCCTGGGGCGAGGGGCTGGAGCGTCCGCGCCTGGTCCACCGCCTGGACCGCGACACCTCCGGCGTGCTGCTGCTGGGCAAGACCCCGAACGCGGCGGCCCGGCTGGCCGGCGCCTTCGCCCGTCGGCGCGCCAAGAAGACCTACTGGGCCATCGTCGCCGGCGATCCGCGCCCGCCCGAGGGCGTCATCGACCTGCACCTGGTGAAGAAGGGCATCGGCGACCGCGAAATGGTCCGTCCGGCCGATCCGAAGGAGTTCGGGGCCGAGCCGGCCGAGACCGAGTACGTCACCGTCTCGCGCGCCGGCCACCGGGCGACCTGGCTGGCCCTGCGCCCGCACACCGGCCGCACCCACCAGCTGCGCGCCCACATGCAGGCCATCGGTCACCCGATCCTGGGCGATCCCAAGTACGGCAACGAGGAGTCGAACGAGCTGGGCCGCGGCCTGTCCCTGCAGCTCCACGCCCGCCGGATCGAACTCGACCATCCCGGCGGCGGCCGGCTGGTGATCGAGGCCCCGCTCTCCAAGGAGATGAAGGAAGGCTTCGAACGCTTCGGCTTCGACGAGCACGAGGCCGACGCCGAGCCCTTCGGCCACCGCAAGGGCGGCAAGGGCGGTCGGCGGTGATCGCCGGCGGCCCCACGTCCGCGCAGCTGGCCGAACAGCTGCTGGCCCAGGGCCGCGTCGACGAAGCCCTGCGCCTGACCGCGGAGCTGGCCAACGCGCCCGCGGTCAGCGCCAACCACCTGCAGCTCCACGCCGAGGCGTTGAAGGCGGCCGGGCGCCACGAGGAGGCCGCCGAGTCCAACCGGCGCGCCACCCTGATCTCGCCTCAGGACCGCATCGCCTGGCACAACTACGCCTCCGTGCTGGGCGACCTGAACCGCAACGACGAGGCCAAGGCCGCCGCCGAACGCGCCATCAAGATGGGCCTGGAGGCGCCGGAGACCCGACTGGTCTACGGCCGCGCCCTGCTGGGCCTGGGTAAGCTGGACGAGGCCGAGGCCGCCTATCGCGACGCCCTGTTCCGCCGACCGGCCTACGGCGAGGCGCACCGCGACCTGGCCCAGCTGATCTGGATGCGCACGGCCGACGTGGACGCCGCGCTGAAACCCCTGGACCGCGCCGACCCGCAGAACGCCAACGCCGAGCTCGCCTCCGTGCGCGCCCTGGTTCTGGACCGCGGCGGGCGCCCCCGCGAGGCCTACGAGGTGCTGAACGCGGCGATCGCGCGCCATCCCGGCGATCCGCGCCTACGCCTGTCCGCCGCCCAGGCCGCCGCCGACCTCGGCGAGGACGCCGCCGCCGTGCGCCTGGCCGAGTCCGTCGCCCAGGTCGCGCCGGGCGTGCCGGCGGTCGAGGAAGCGCTGTGCACGGTCTATCTG